>CALGBV010000294.1 GCA_937884015.1 uncultured Bacteroidales bacterium | reverse complement strand
ATCTCGCCAGCGTTGACGGCCGTGCGGAAGTCCTTGTTCGTGGTGTACGGGGCGCGGTAGCGGATGGCCTTGGCGCGCGACAGGATGCCGTCGGTGCTGTCGCCGGTGCTCGCACCGGTGAAGATGCCAATCTGGTACGGACGGCCCGCGGCGTGCTCGGCCTCGGCAATCTTGGCAATCTCGGGAGTTACGGCCTTCGGGGCACCGGCGGGCGTGAAGCCGCTCAGACCGATGTTCATGCCGTGTTTCACATACGACGCAGCTTCGGCTGCGGAAATGATTCTATAAGCCATGATGATTTAATCGTTAAATTTCCGCAAAGGTACGCCATTTCGGCGGAACAAAAAAGAAAAATCGCGAAAAGGTGCGGCATATCCCGAAAAAACCCCTATCTTCGCGGCCGTTATCAACCCAAACCATCGTTACCACTATGAAGAAACTACTGGAAGGCAAGGTAGCCCTCATCACCGGGGCTGCGCGCGGCATCGGCAAGGCCCTGGCCCTGCGCTTTGCCGAGGAGGGCGCCGACATCGCCATCACCGATCTGAGATACGACGAGCTCATGCAGCAGACCGTCGACGAGATTGCCGCCTTCGGCAAACAGATTTCCATGTACTACTGGGTGGGTGACAAGAAACACCATGCCCGCGGCGGAAAGCATAAGAAACGGTATTGAAAAATGAGAACTTTTTTTCAATTTCCCCTTGCAGTTTGCCTATTGGACGGGTATATTTAAAAGGAGAACAAAATAGGAAAATGGGAATCGAAAAAAAGTTTTCCGTCGCCCCTCTGGCTGAAATCAAAATCGTTTTCTTTACATCGGAAAACGGAACGGAAAGCAGAAAGCCTATTAAGTTCCAAAATGAAACGGATTGTTTAATTAAAAAAGGAGGTATTATGGAATCTAACACCAAACAGTCAGAAACCAAAGTAAACGGAACCATGAAAAACAAGACTATGAAAAAAACAAAATCCTACTACATCAATCGTGCTGCTGCGGCTTTGGCACAGCTGCGGGCAACAGCCACGCCAAAAGAGCGTGCCAACCTCAACTATCTTGGCGCTATGCTCGCCTTTTCAGGCAGCAGTTTAACTCAGTCGCAACTGCGTTTCATCGCCGAATGGGCCGAGGGCGACCATTTCACCTTTTTCGAAAACGGACAATGGGTCATGCTCGACAGCGTGCCGGCTTTGATGGATTACCTGTTCAAAAAGAACACCGCCAAGGCAGCCTAATGCAAAAGCGTAGTCACGGGACGGCGTGATTCACGATCCCGCCGCCCCGTAAAGACGCGCGCCATTCCAACGATGGCGTGAATGCACGCTTGGTTTGCAATATAGTTTTCGTAATCATGGAGACGCGATGAACCGTGTCCCCGCAAAAACAAATAAGGAGATGAGTAAGAAATTGAATTTGGATATGCTAGATGAAGCACCTGAAAACGAACTTTATCCGCTGACCGAGACCGATAAAGATGTCTTGGCACAAACCAATCCCGCCGATATGGGTCTGCTCGATTTGTTCGAAATACTCATCACCGTCTGCAATGGCACGCAACTCAATCCCGGTCAACTTGGCCCCTATGAGCCTTTCCTCAACCGTTGTGCCGAGCTGCTGAACGTTGATCCGATTCAGGCTTGATGCTGATTTTTTTCGTTTCCAAGACGGGGTCTTCTCCGTATGTCTCTGATATGGAACGATATTTCAATTGTTCGCCAGTGCTCGTCATGCGTAACTGGAAAGAGCTTGAAGGCTTGCTGCGGATGAATTACATCAGTTTCGTCCATGAGCGGCAGCGCTTCCGGCTTTCGCGCAAAGCTGAGCTTGCATTCCGCAACAACTGTGGTTTGCCGAAACGTGTCATAAGCGGACTCGATCCAGAGGCCTTCATGAAGGAACTGAACGACTGCTTTACAAACTATATTGACTCTCGTGTCAGCGAAGAGGAGTATATCTATTCCGAAATTGATTACCTCATGGATCAAAACAAGCATCTGAAAGTCGTTTCCGAAATGCAGAAATGCGTTAGCGACCCAACATCCCAAATCATCCTGTTTTATATCATGAAGGAACTCATCTACAAGGAAAAAACCAAAACCTATGTCAGAGACATAAGCGATATTATCGAGGATTGTGATGGCGTCATCAGCAAGCTTAACCATGGCCGTCATTTCCTGTGTCGTGAGGGTTATGTGGAATTGGAGGGCAATGACTTCATGTACGAATACGGATGCATCAAGCTGACCGAAAAGGCCAAGAAAGTTTTTCTCAGCGAATACGACCTGACGGACAAGACCGAAAGCGCAATCTACACGCACCCTGTCATCAGGGCAAGTGAGATTCAGGAGAAAAAACTTTTCTATACGCCTGAAAACCAGAAGGAAATTGACGTGCTGGCCAATTTGCTTACCGAACTGCAGTTCAAGCTGGTGTGCCAAAGCCTTGCGGAGAATGGCATGCGCAGCGGTTTCAACTGCCTCTTCTATGGTGCGCCAGGTACAGGCAAAACCGAGACGGCAATGCAGCTGGCCCGCATGACGGGGCGTGATGTGATGCAGGTCGACATTTCGAGTCTGCGCGACAAATACTACGGCGAGACGGAGAAAATCGTCAAGCAGGTTTTCGACGAATACCGCCGGTTGAATGAAGCAAGCAAGATAGCGCCTATTCTGCTCTTCAATGAGGCCGATGCCATCCTCTCGGTCAGAACCAGCATTGGCACGGATAATGCCAGCATCGACAAGACCGAAAACGCCGTGCAGAACATCCTCTTGCAGGAGATGGAGAAACTCGATGGCATCATGATTGCCACTACCAATCTCACCACTAACCTCGACAAGGCTTTCGAACGCCGTTTCATCTATAAGGTGCAGTTCGAACAGCCCACTCTGGAAGCCCGCACCTCCATTTGGATGAGCATGGTGAAAGACCTCAACGAGGCAGATGCCTGCAAACTGGCGGCACGTTTCACCCTCACAGGCGGTCAGATTGAGAACATCGCCCGAAAGGTATTGGTGGAAAAGATGCTCTTTCAGAAGGAAGTCAGCCTGGAACGCCTCACGGAATTCTGCGAGCAGGAGACCTTGAAAGGCAGCACGAGCAGAAACACTTTGGGTTTCGTGAGGAAAGAAAGACAATAAAATCTCCATGTGTTAAAATGAAATTTTGTATATTTGCCGCCCATTTGGCGCAAGTTGGATGTTGTTCTTTGAAAGTCTTGTATGTCAGAAAGTTTTTGATGTTATCGTAATGATCCTCTTCTTTCTTGATTCTGATTTCGTTGATAGTCTTTTGCACTCGAAATTATTTATCATTTGTGATTTTTATTATTCCGCTGGCGCTTTTTTGCCGGCAAAAAAAGATGAGAAAGACAAATAACATAATCACTAACAAAAACAGAAAGGGACATATTATGAAAAACAATCAAAAAATGAATGACATGAACGTGAATGCTAACACTGTTAAGATGAATGCTTATGCTTCATCCAAGCTCGAAAGGGCTTGCTTGGCTCTCAGAGCTGAAAAAAGTAGTGCTAACCAAAAGACCTTTTACGAGGCAGTTAGTGATTTGGTGGAATTGGTGGTCTATAAGTATAAAGCGGCTATCCACGACAGGGCAGTGGAATTCAATGACCTCTTTAACGAGGGAATGATGGCCGCACTCGCTGCTGTCGATTCTTTCGACGGAAGAGGAACCTTTGAGGGATATGCAACTTCCCGCATTCGTTTCGCTATACTTAATTGTATTAGCGACTACAGCGGATTGGTTCGCTTGCCCGAGAAGCAATCGCTTCTCGTGTCTAAGATTAGAAAGGAATTTGGTAAATTGACTCAGGATTTGGAGCGCACGCCAACCCTTGACGAAGTGGCTGATTCCTTGAAGATGGATGCCGAGAAGATTGCTCGCCTTTATGAACTCTCTTTGCCAATCATCGACATCGATGCCGATGATGACGAAGAGGAAGAATGCTACGCCTACCGCCTTGATACTTACGGGGCTGATGACAGTTTGCGTGAATCGCTTTTCAACCGACGTGATGTGCTTCCGTATTTGGATGCACTTTCCGAAGAGAGAAGACTGATTGTTTGCTGTTATCTTGGCATTGACACCGAAAAACTTAGCTTCACCGCTATTGGCGAGATGTTGAATGTTTCGCATGAGGCAGTCCGCCAACAGTACAACAAGGCTTTAAAACAGCTCCGCTCCGCTATGGAGGCTAAAGGATGGAATATGTGCGCATGACCGGAAAAAGACGTCTTCGGATGTCTTTTTTTTGTTTGGTTTGATGCGATGATTTAATTGCCTTGCGAAAAACCGTATCTTTGCACGTTTTTTCAAAAAGGTCATGGAAGAGAAGCTTTTCAATAAGAATTACATTTGCCTTTGCATTGCTAACTTTCTGTTTTTCTTTTCGTTCTACTTGTTGCTGCCGGTGCTGCCATTCTTTATCCAGCAGAATTTTCAGGCGAGCAATTCGGTGGTCGGGGCAGTCATTTCGTGCTACACCTTGGCGACTTTGTGCGTGCGTCCGTTCTCAGGCTACATGATGGATGCCTTCAAGCGCAAACCGCTCTATCTGCTTGCCTTGTCGGTGTTTACGGCTGTTTTCTGCGGCTATCTTTTCGCCACCACCATCACTATTCTCATCATCGTGCGCATCCTGCACGGCCTTTCATTCGGCCTGACTTCGGTGGGCGGCAACACTTTGGTGATTGATGTCGTGCCGTCGGCAAGAAGGGGAGAGGGCATAGGCTATTTCGGCGTGGCCAACAACATTGCCATGGCCGTCGGCCCGATGACGGGACTTTTCGTCTACGAAAAATACAGTTTCAATGTCATTTTCATCGGTTGCATGGCTTGTAGCCTTCTGGCGGCCTTGTTCGCCTCGCGCATTGAGACCAAGTTCCGACCGCCGGTGAAGCGCCCGCCTTTGTCGTTCGACCGTTTCATTCTCATTAAAGGTCTGCTGGCAGGCGTGTCTTTCATGCTGCTGGCTTTCGCGTACGGACAGATTTCTAACTACATAGCCCTTTATGCCAAGGAGATGAACCTTGCCATCAGCAGTGGCCTGTTTTTCACGGTATATGCCGTCGGCCTCATCGCTTCGCGTTTGTTCTCGGGCCGTATGGTCGACAAGGGCAAGGTGTCGTTTACCATCGGGTTAGGTCTTGCCATCGTGGTGCTCGCCATGTTGGGCTTGGCTTTGTGCCACTATGTCAACGACTTAAATGTGAAATTTACCCCTGTGGCATTCCTCACGATAGCCATGCTTTGCGGTATGGGCTTCGGCACTTGTTTCCCCGCTTTCAATGCCTTGTTCATCAATCTGGCACCCAATAGCCAAAGGGGAACGGCAACTTCCACCTATCTGACTTCCTGGGATTTAGGTCTTGGCATTGGCATCTTTTCGGGCGGTGCCATTTCCGAACATTTCTCGTTCAGTGCGGCTTATCTGGTGGCCGACATTATGGTCGTTGTCGCCTTGGCGTTCTTCATCGCGGTCGTTGCGCCACATTATGAGCGGAATAAGTTGCGGTAAAAGGGAAAAGTTTTTATTTTTGCGCTTTGAAAAAATCATAAAGTCATGGGCATCTATCTCAATCCGGGAAACGAAATGTTGCGTCAAGACCGCAATGCGGAGATTTTTATTGACAAGTCGTTGGTCGTTGCTGAATTAAATAAACATATTAATTCACGGGAAAAATTCTTTTGTGTTTCCCGCCCGCGCAGGTTCGGCAAGAGCATGGCAGGCAACATGATTGCGGCTTACTATTCAAAAGGCTGCGACTCAAGGGAACTGTTCAAGGACTTGAAGATTGCCAAGACAAAGGATTTTGAGACTTATCTCAACAAGCTGAATGTCATTAAGATAGATTTGAATGCCGAGTACATGATGCTGAAAGACAAGAACCAGCTGATTGATGCGGTGAGTGAATCTGTAAAGACGGAGCTGTCTGAACAGTTTGGCGTCGTTTTTAGCTCCTACGATTCGCTGGCAAGTGCCTTGTTGAAAGTGTATGCCAAGACTGGCGAGACTTTCGTCTTTATCATAGATGAATACGATGTGCTTGTGCGTGAAAAAGTCCCAAGAGACTTATTCGTGAGTTATTTGGAGTTCTTGAATGCGATGTTCAAGAATTCGACATTAAGTCCTGCCATTTCGCTTGCTTATCTTACTGGCATTCTGCCAATTGTGCGCGATCAGATACAGTCGAAGCTTAATCTTTTCTCCGAGTATTCGATGATTGATGCCGGTCGTCTGACGGAGTTCGTCGGTTTCACGGCAGAAGAAACAAAAGGCCTTTGCGAGCAGTACGGTATGGATTACGAGGAATGTAAGCGCTGGTATGATGGTTATGATATGGGAGCGGTGAAGGAAATCTTCAGTCCGCGCTCAGTGGTGAGTGCCATGGAAAGGAAGCGTTTCGGCAGCTATTGGACGCAAACAGGTTCCTACGATGCCTTGAGACTCTACATTCTGATGAATTTCGACGGCATGAAGGATGATGTCGTTACGATGATGGGTGGCGGAAAAGTGCCTGTCGAGGTGGATTCCTACCTGAACACGATGACGGATTTCCGTGGCAAGGATGATGTATTCACCTATCTGATACATTTGGGTTACTTGGCCTACGATAGGGAAACGCAGCTTTGCTACATACCAAATGAGGAAATTCGCAAGCAGTGGGTGATTTCAGTCCAGCACGAACAGGATTATCAGCCTATCATCAGGATGGTGAACGACTCCAAGCAGCTGCTTGAGGCCACTATCAATAAGGATGAAAAAGCCGTAGCCGTCGCCTTGACGGAAGCGCATGTCCGCACAACCAATCCGTTGACTTACAATAATGAAGCCTCGTTCCAAAGCGCCATCGGACTTGCCTATTTCTATGCCAACCTGAAATATACGGTCATAAAGGAACTGCCGACGGGCAAAGGTTATGCAGATTTGGCTCTGATTCCATACGTCCCGAACATTCCGGCGATGATTATCGAACTGAAAAACAACAAGTCGGCGGAATCGGCGATAAACCAGATTAAGGAGAAAAAGTATGACGATTTGCTGGAACATTACCGCGGCGACCTGCTTTTCGTTGGCATCAATTACGATGAGAAGACCAAGGAACACCAGTGCCATATTGAAGAATGTGTGATAGAATGATTGTAATGTGACATGGAAATGTTAAAGAAACTGTTTCCGGTAACGCTGTTGCTGACAATTCTGACGTTGCATTCTTGCAGCGAAAAGGCTCCGTTGAAAGATGTATTTTATCTGAACAACGAATCGGCTGAAGGACATGGGAAACGTGTCGTCTTTGATTTCGATGGCATGTTGGCACAAGATAGTTCGTTCTCGCAGGAATATGCTTTCTGCCGACAGCAGCAGCAGGAAGGCAGCAAATGCTATTTTGCCGTTTTTCCTGAGGAGAACTATGTCGGCTTTTGTAACGGAAATCCCGCAATAAGGTTGTTTCAACATCAGCAATATTTGCCTTCGGGCATTGACTTGCCGGCGCGTCCTAAGGTGGCTTTTGGAGAATTCAGTCAGCAGGAATTCTGCAATGTATGCGGCGGTTTGCAAGTGCTGTTGAAAGGCGATGCCACGGTTACGGCCTTGCGTTTTACTGATAACGATTCAATTGACAGGCTATGGGGAAACTATGTCGTGCGTCACATTGGCAAGGAAGACCAGCAGCTTTTGGCGCTGTCATCATCGGAAGGCGACAATGAAGTCTGGCTGGATTGCTCGGAAGGCGTTGCCTTGTCGAACGACACGGCGACGGTTTTCACTGTCATGTTGCCTCCTGGCGCTTTCTATCGTGGTTTTGCCATGGATGTTTTCTGCGGCGATTCGTTGCTTTATCATATTGCTACAGAGCAGGCCTTCTCCGTTGATAGAGACAAAATGATCAAAATTTCAGCCATCGAAATTCCATAAGCCATGAAACAGGCCGACCAGACATATTTTTCATTGCTTCGCTCCGCCTTGTGGAAAGAAACGCCAAACCTCCGGCAGCCGGTGGAATGGACTTCCGTTTTGGAGACGGCGCGTCGTCAGACTACTTTGGGATTGGTTTGCCATGCAGCCCTCAAGAGCGAGGCCGGACAAATCCTTCCCGAAAAGAACAAGGCTTTTCTGCGTCAGCAACTGCTTTCTCTAGCCATGACGCATCAGCGCATCAATGCGATGATTGCACGAATCGTTACGGTTTTGCGCGATAATGGCATCGAGTCGGTGCTGATGAAAGGGCAGGGGATGGCGGCCAATTATCCTGTCGCCGAATTGCGTCAGTGTGGCGACATCGATTTGTATGTAGGCAAACAGAAATATGATGCGGCCTGTGCCTTGGTCAATGAAATGGCGGGCGAAACGGAAGCCGCTAAGGGATACGGAACCGAACTGAATTACCATGTCGTCGTTGGTGGCGTGACCGTCGAAATCCATAGGCTTACTTCGCTGTTCTATTACCGTGAAATGAATGCCATCTATGAGCCTTATTCCGACCAAGGAATGGCAATCGGGGGCAATTCGATGATGATAAACGGAGTGAGTGTGTGGCTCCCGGCCGACACTTTCAATGCCTTGTTCGTGTTTCATCATGCCTTTCATCATTTCATTACGGGCGGCATCGGAATGCGCCAGTTGTGCGATTGGACCCTGTTGCTCCATGCAAGGCGTGAAACCATCAACAGAAATGAATTGAGCGACATTTTGCGCCGCCTTCAGCTGATGGATGCCTGGCAGGTGTTCGGCTGCATCGCCGTCGATTGGTTGGGCTTGCCAAAGGATGAAATGCCTTTCTACGATGGCAAATGCGTCAAAAGGGCGAAACGTGCCTTGAAAATCATATTGAAAGAAGGTAATTTTGGCACGGAATGGAGTATGGCGAAGACGCATAGAAATCAGACCGGGTGGAAACGCCGTTTGACTACTTTCCTTAGCATTCAAGTAAGGCAATGGCGGTTGCTTTGGGTGTTCCCGAAAATCGCTTTGCGGCAATACCGTGAAAAAATGCTTGGCGGCATAAAGAAAAATATTGTGTAGTTTTGCATTCCCTTTTTCGGAATATGTTAGAAAGAAGATTTTATACGGTAGCAGAAAGCGTGTTTTCCATTACGACAGAGAAAGAATCAGTTATGGATGGACTGTCGAACTATGCTCCGTTTGAGGGTAATGGGAATTATCCTTTGGCTTTTGATATTAGTGTTGAACCATTCGAAGAAACTGAGAAGGAGCTTTATTTCAATGAGGTGATTGAGAAAAATGCTCCAATGATTTCGGTCTACCGTTGTGGAAAAGACTGGCTTTTCGAGATGGCACCCACAGCCATGCAGTCTTGCTGCGCCAAGCTTTTGGCCACGCCTGATTTCTCAAAGGCAAAACTGAAACTGCTGGAAAATGCCGACCTGCATTTCGTCATCGACACCTCCTGCATGTTGATGTTTGCTTTCGCCAATGCGGCTCACGGAATCCTTGAAATGCACGCATCGGTGATTGAAAACCAGGGCAAGGGCTATCTTTTCCTTGGCAAGAGCGGCACGGGCAAGAGCACGCACAGCCGGCTTTGGCTTGAAAATGTGCCTAGCAGCCGTCTGCTTAACGACGATAATCCTATTGTCAGGGTTCATGACGACGGCACGGTATGGGTCTATGGTTCGCCATGGAGTGGCAAAACACCGTGTTATATAAATAAAGGCATGCCTGTAGGCGGCATCGTGAAACTGGCCCAGGCGCCCGAAAACAGGATTCGTAGTTGCGCCCTGCCCGAAGCTTACGCTGCATTGTATTCTTCTGTTTCGGGCTTGAAAATGAACCGCGAGATGTATGACGGCTTGCATGAAACCATGGAAAAGACCGTGGTTTCGGTGCCGTTTTATCATCTGGATTGCTTGCCTGATGCTGATGCTGCGCAATTGTCTTCAAAAACCATCATGAAATGACAGAGATTATCCTCCCTGACGAAGTGATGATGGAAAGTTTTGATGCTCTCCTTGCCGAAGGCCGCGAAGTGCGTTTCACGCCCAAAGGCGTGAGCATGCGCCCGTTTATCGAGGGAGGACGCGACAGCGTGATTTTGAGGAAAAATGATGTTGTCGAAGTCGGCGATATTGTCTTGGCAAAACTCAAAGATGGACGCTTTGTCTTGCATCGCGTCATTGCGAAATCAGGTGATTGTCTGACGCTTATGGGTGATGGCAACTTGCAGGGAACGGAATCGGCGAAGGTATGCGGCGTTTTGGGAACTGCGGTTGGTATAGTCAAGCCGAATGGAAAAATTGTCAAACCGAAAAAAGGCAGGCTTTGGCATAAAATGTTGCCTTTCAGGAAACGCTTGTTGTGGATTTATAGGAAAAAATTGAAACTAGGAATATGAGAACAAAGAGAGATTTAGTGCTTCGTCCTTTGGGCGACCAGTTTATTCTTGTTGCGGAAGGCAATGCCGTTGCCGATTTCACGCAAATGGTGTCGATGAATGCTTCCTCGGCTTATCTGTGGGATGCAGTCGAAGGGAAGGATTTCGACTTGGCAACGCTCGTCGACCTTCTTATCGAGGCTTACGGCATTCCTAAAGATCAGGCGGAACATGATGCTGCCGTTGTTTTGGACGATTGGAAGCGAATCGGCATAGCGGAATGAGAAATTTCAAATCCTGCATAAAAGGTCTGCGTGGCTTTGCGGGCGTTGCCCGTGGCCGGATGCTGCTTTGCGTGCTTGTCGGACTGATAGGCGTGGCGGCATCATTGTCGTTTGTGGCTGTGTGCAAGACCTTGGTCGACATTGCGACGGGAACCCTCGACAAGCCCATCATGCCTTACGTATGGGCCATGATTGGCATTATGCTCCTTCAATTGCTTTCGCATGTGGCGTATGATTATATTGAGGGCCTCAATTCCATCAGGACGCAGATAAGAATCAGACGGTCACTATATGCCCATGTGCTTAGCAGTCAGTGGGATGGCCGTGATGTTTTTCATAGTGGCGATGCCATCAACCGTTTGGAGCAGGATGTGAGCATGATAGTGGAATTCTGCTGTTCGCGTTTGCCAAGTGTAGTGATAACGGTCTTCCAATTGCTGGCCGCTTCGGTTTTCCTGTTGATGATGGCTCCCAATCTGCTTTGGATTCTGCTCGTGCTGATGGTGGTGGCTGTCTTGGGAAGCCGCTTGTTTTTCAACACTTTGCGTAGCCTGACCAATGCCATTCGTGCCAAGGATAGTGCCATTCAGGCGCATTTGCAGGAGACGCTGCAGAACCGTATCGTCGTGCTTACCATTGCAGGTGCGAAACGTATGGTGGAGCGTTTGGGGTGGTTGCAGAAGGATTTGTATGGCGACACGCGAAAACGTTTGAATTACGGAGCCATTGCGCGCACGTTCATGAGTCTGGGTTTCGCATCGGGTTATGCCGTGGCTTTTCTGTGGGGCGTGTTCGGCATCCGTAGCGGTGCGGTCACTTTCGGCATGATGACGGCTTTCCTGCAATTGGTAGGGCAGGTGCAGCGTCCGGTGGCGAGTCTCGCCAAGGTCGTGCCGAATTTCATCCGTACTTTGACTTCGGTCGAACGTCTGATGGACCTTCAGGATTTGCCTTTGGAGAAAGAAACGGAGCCTGAATTCATTACTGAAGTCCCTGAAATTGAGGTGTGTCAACTGACATTCTCATATCCGAATCAGCAGAAAAAAGTGTTTGACGGCTTTTCTGCATGTTTCCCCGCCGGAAAACTGACGGCCATTGTAGGCGAGACGGGTGCCGGAAAAAGCACTTTGACGAAATTGCTCCTGGCATTGATGAGACCTGAATCGGGAGAAATAC
Organism: uncultured Bacteroidales bacterium; assembly: GCA_937884015.1. Classification (GTDB taxonomy): domain Bacteria; phylum Bacteroidota; class Bacteroidia; order Bacteroidales; family F082; genus Limimorpha. The sequence continues at coordinate 2,699 of CALGBV010000294.1, read as the reverse complement.
GAATTGCAGGACGTCCTGCCAATGTGGGCTTGCGTTGCAATTTCATGTATGTCCCGCAGGGCAACAGCCTTTTCAGTGGCACCATCCGTGACAACCTGCTGATGGCCAAGCCTGATGCTTCGGAAGATGAAATCAATGAAGTCTTGCATCGTGCAGTGGCTGATTTTGTCTTCGATTTGCCCCAGAGCATTGCGACTTCATGCAGCGAGCGTGGTGGCGGCTTGAGCGAAGGACAGGCGCAGCGCATCGCCATTGCGCGTGGCTTGTTGCATGAAGGCAACATCCTGATTCTCGATGAGGCCACATCTGCCGTCGATGCCGAGACGGAGTGCAAGCTGCTGCAAAACCTGAAGCAGTATTATCATGGCAAGAAAACCATCCTATTCATTTCGCATCGCGAAGCAGTCGTGGCAGAGGCCGATGCAGTGGTGAAGATTGGGTGATGGTGGCCTTGCTAAACCCCACACTACGTATGTGGTAACAGAAATCGCATCTCTCGAGATGCTGCCCGACAATTGACAAGGCTTTGACAATCAAGATGGGTCAAAAAGTATATAATTGCCAAAAAACATTACAATCAAGACACCCGCGTCCAAAAAAACTTATCTTTGCGCCCATGAAACGACCACTTTTAACATTACTTTGCCTTATAATGGCTACGCTTGGTTTTGCCCAAGACCTTGACTCCTTGTTTAACATCTATAAGGACGCACCCCGCAAAGAGAAAAAAGCGGCTGCCGAACAGCTGCTGCAAGCGCTGATAGCGCAAGAAATTACCAGTGAGGATGACACCCTCGCCCTGCAAGGCGATGCCGGCTACTTAGCGGCTAAGCTGTACATCAAGATGGCTGGCTACCATTATAGACAAGGCGACTATGCGGAAGCCTTAGGCTATGCCGAAGAAGGTATCCCTTTTGTTCCCGCCGACTCGACCGACATGCTCGACGACTTTTATTCATACGTTTCGGTGATGGCTTTCTATCTGAATGATTTCCAGAAGGCTCTTGAAACCTGCGAACAAAGGCTCACTCTCATTTCTGCAGACGACAAGGTTGAACGCGCTTCGGTGTGCAACACCCTGGCCTCCATCTACAAGGAACTTGCTGCGAATTCCTCAATCGCCGACACGACAGGCTATAAGATAAGTTGCGAGGAGAACGCCTTGCGCTATAGTCAGGAAGCGGTGGCCCTGCGGCGCGAGTTGGGCAACGACGAGAAAGGCTTGCTGGCTGCTTTCCTCGGCAAGCAGTCGGAGATACTCAGCCAGTTGGTCCGTACCGATGAAGCCCTTGCCGTCATCGACGAAGCCATCGCCCTCGACCTCGAGGCGGGGCGCATGGAACGCTACTACCAGCGCCTGGCTCAGAAAGGTCACGTCTTCCTCATGCAAAACCGTTTCCAGGAAGCCCACGACGTGTACTTGGAGGCTTTCGAACATACCGATAAAAAACTGACCCCCTCCACTTACAAGACGCTTCTCTATCAACTGGCCTGTTCGGAAATCCGCCTCAACGACAAGAAGGCTGCTGCTGCCCACCTTAAGGAATATCAAGAGATGGAAAGAAACATGAACACCAGCCCAAACCCTATGTCGTATGGGTATCTGGCTATCTGCTACCAATACACCGACCCTCTTAAGGCATACGACTATCTTATGGAATACACGAAGATAAACGACTCGGTGAGAGATGCCAACCTCATGAAACAGTTCAATGAATTTCAGGTGAAATACGAGACTGCCGAAAGGGAACGTCAGATAGCAGAGCAGCAAAACCTGATTGAGCGCCGTGGCATGCTGATACGCATGTGGATTATCATCGCCGCGGTGCTTATTGCGGGCCTCATCGTCATTGCCGTTCTGGCAGTCCGTTACCGTCGCCGTGGCCGTGAGCTGCAACACCTCAACGACACCAAGTCGCGCCTCTTCAGCATCATCTCGCACGACCTGAAGAACCCCGTGCAGGCACAGAAGCGCGTCATCGACCTAATGGCTGATGGGGCCACCATGGAACACCTCACGCCCTCCGATGTGCAACAGAGCTGCACGATGCTGAAACAATCGTCCGACTCGGTGAACGACATGCTGCTGAACCTGTTGCAGTGGGCCTCGCTCGAGATGGGCAAAACCACCTGCACGCCGACTTCCATCGACCTAAATGCCGTAGTGAACCCTGTTGTAAACCAACTGAGACTGCAAGCCCAACAGAAAGATGTGACCCTCAAGGTCGTCATCCCGGAAGGCACCTGCGTCACAGCCGACAGCAACCTCTTGCAGACCATTATCCGCAACTTGGTAAGCAATGCCATCAAGTTCTCCAATGCGGGTGGTGCTGTCGATGTGTATGCCGAACCCGAAGGCAAAGGCTGTCGCATCAGCGTAGCCGACCATGGCGTTGGCATGAGTGAGGAAAAGGCGCACTCCTTGTTTAACTTGAACACACGCTCGTCGGCAGGCACCTTGGGTGAGAAAGGCACCGGCTTGGGATTGTTCGTCTGCCAGGAATTAGCTCATCGCATGGGGACCTCAATCGAGGTGGAAAGCCATATCGGTGAAGGCAGCCGCTTTTCCTTGTTTTTGTCGGACTAATCCATTTTACCCTATACGAGCGTAGCGGAGTGTAGGGCAGCGACATCCATCACATATTCTGCATGAAACTCGATTTTCAAACTATCGGACATAGTTTGATCTGCATGAAACT
>CALGBV010000293.1 GCA_937884015.1 uncultured Bacteroidales bacterium | reverse complement strand
GGGCGATGGTCTTCACCATGTCTTCGGCGAGTTGCTTCTTCATGTCGCCATAGCGAATTGAGCAGTCGTTCCACTTCTCATCGAAGAATTTCACCGTTTCCGGTTCGCTGACGATGCTCATCATCGTGAAGAGGTTCTGAATCACCTCTGGTTTTGGGCTGTTAGGTTCGGTTGGGCCGCTGTCGGTAACGGCACGCATCACTTTCTTGCGCATGGTCTTTTCGTCTTCGAAAAGATAAATGCAGTTGCCATCGCTCTTGCCCATCTTTCCGCTGCCATCCAAACCCGGGACCTTGATAGCGTCGCCGCCGAAATAGTAGTTCTGTGGTTCGGCAAAGAACTCCACATTATATATGTTGTTGAAACGGCGGGCGCACTTGCGGGCCATCTCCATGTTCTGTTCTTGGTCCTTGCCTACAGGCACCCATTTGGCACGGTGCTGCAGAATGTCGGCAGCCATCAGCGTGGGATAGGTATAGAGTCCGGCATTCACATTGTCAGGCTGCTGACGGGCCTTTTCCTTGAAAGTGGTCACACGGCCCAATTCGCCGATGTAGGCATTCATGTTGAAATAGAGATAGAGTTCCAAAGTCTCTGGCACATCGCTTTGGATATAGATGGTGGCCTTTTCAGGGTCGATGCCACAGGCAAGATATTCGGCCAAAATGGTGCGGGCCGACTTCTGTATGTTTTCAGGCGTAGGATGTGTGGTCAGCGAATGCCAGTCGGCGATGAAGAAATAGCAATTGTAGTCTTCTTGCATCTTCACGAAGCTGCGCACGGCACCATAGTAGTTGCCAAGATGGAGGTTACCTGTAGGGCGGATGCCACTCAATACGATTTCGTTTTTCATATTCGTTCAAAGATATTTGGGGGCAAAGGTACAAAAATTCAAGCATCCATATACATTTAGGCCCAAACAGTGGGAAAATTCGTGATAAATAATTGAAATATAATTTTTCACAAAAATCAAACTAATGTGGATTCCCGCCCTGCGGTCGGGAATGGATGCCGTGGAGTAATAGAACAAGCGGCGGCATTTTGTTTGTCCCATTACGTGCTCCATTCCCGTCGAGACGGGAAACTAACATTTAAGTAACTTTTTCCAAGACAATTTACGGCATTTTTGGTCAATTATGCGGCGAAGCCGCTTCAATTCGGATAATTGGCGTTTAATTGTCGATAAAGAACAAAAAAGAGGCTCGCGATGCGAGCCTCTTGAACGGATATGATTTCTGTCAATCCTGTTTGCGCTTTTTTGCCAACGCATAGCCTATGCCCAAGCCGGCAAGGGCGAGGACACCGCTGCCAAGTGGAACATAGTCGTTCTCTTGGTCATACTCCACATTGTGAAGCGGTATGATGGTATTGATTTCAGACGAATTCCCGGCTCTGTTCGATCCGTCTTCGTCGAATATGAACACCTGAGCCTGGCCTGCAAGCGCCAGCATCATTACGAATGTCAAAGACAATACCTTTTTCATTGATCTATTCTTTCTGTTATTCATTTCTTTCATTGCAATTCCCTCCCATCTCATTTAACGACGATTTTCTGTACTTTGGTCTGCTTGCCGTTGCTCAGGTGCAGCAGGTAAAGGCCCGATGCGTAGTCCGGCAACGTGACGTGGTTCTGGGTGCCATAAACATCCGTCACGAACAGGCGGCGGCCCTGAAGGTCGATGCACTCGAGGCGGCCTTCGCCGTTGACGATGAGCTCGTCGCCGTTGAAGAAGGCGAAGCTCGCTGAGCTTGTCGAAGCGTCGTCGTTCTCCTCAACGCCTGTGTATTGGAACACCAGCTTGAAGCGCGACTCGTAATCGTCAGGCGTAGCCGTGAAAACATATTCGTCAGTGGCAAGGCAGTCAATGTCCAAGCCCGTCATGTTGTCGATGAGGTGAAGATAGCTGAAGGTGCCGTTTTGCGTGTTCCAATTCAAGGTGAAGGTAGCGTTTTCGTCGGTACTGAAACGCACCGGAATGCTGCTTTCGCCCGTCTTGGTGAATGCTATGGCGTAGTCCTCGTTTTCGTAGTGGGCATAGATTTGAGCCTTGCCGATTCTCAGCGTCTTGATCTTCTTGGCACCACCAGCCTCAGGACGACCCAACTCTATGACGGCATAGTCGCGGTTGCCATTTTGCTCATTCAGGATCAGATTGACCAATGGGTAACGAGGCTGTTCCTCATCGCCGCGGAAGCTAGTGTTGTATCCCTTGGCGTTACGCATGGCGTTAGTAAAGGTAGCAGTAGCATTGCCTTGAGTCACGACAAAGAAACCCTGATGCATATTGATGTAACGCGATGCAGTGATGCCGCCTTCGTTCCATGATGCATCGTAATGATAGGTAACATAGCCTTTCTTATCTTCGTCAATCAAGGTGTAGAAGGCATTTTCAGGCGCAGACCAAATCTTGCCAGAACCCGAATTTTCATCAGCGAACTCCTTGAAGTCGAGGAAGCTCTGGTAAGGATTTCCGATGAGGTTCAGGCCGAAGCACTTATCACTGCTGGCGGTAACATCAGGATAAGTCACCGTGCCATTGTTCAGCATGCCGTTGGCTTGCAGGAAGGTCTCATCGTTGACCGAAAGCAGGTAGCCCTTGCCGCGGATGAGTTGCGATTCGTTAGTAAATGAAGAATTGTAAGAAGTCTGACTAGTTCCTGCCGATTGGTACGAACCATTTAAGGTATAGCCGTAAGGAATCCATTCATGCACACCTGGGTGCTCTTCCTGTTCATCTTCGTGCCAGTGGCTGACACCGTTGCGCTTGAAGTTGATCCAGTGGTATTCAGGCTCGTAATAGCAGTAGAAGTCGTATTTCTCAAAAGGCGTGTTGCCAGGGAAATAGCCTGCATTGGCATTGCCATCTGGGAAGAACACATAGTTTGGATGGTCGGGATTTTCAACCCACCATTCGTGCAAGTCATTATCAGTATAATTGATGCCGAGCGGCGCGTTGCTTAATGATGTCGAGAACATGTGCCAGTCGATGGCATCTTCACCGCCAGCCGATGGGTCGGCACCATTGGCGCCTGCCGAGTTATCCAAGGTGATGCCGACGGAAGCAACAAGTGTCGAACCATCGGATTGCAGCACGGCAGCATCCTCGTTGATGGCAAGCTTGATCTTGCTGCTGCCTGTGTTGCTACCTGTAGTTTCAACATCGCTGTTGCCATAAACATCGACATAGACATTATTTGTGGTTTCTGTACCAAACTTGTCGAATGCTGCCTGCAAGCTGTTCAGGTAGTAGAACTTCGGGCTGCCTGCCACATTGCTCACCGAAGCGAGGTTCGGGAAGCGCAGCAGCGGCAAGTCTTCGTTGAGGTCTGATGCTGAACGGAACCAAGTGTCCATGTCATTTGTTTCCGCATAGTCATTCAATATGTCAAGCATATAGTCACCTTCACCAACCCTGTTGTAGTTTTCATTATAGGTATAAGGATGTGTGCCTGGGAAATAGACATCGCAATTGCTTGGTGCATTGCCAGTATTAATCAAACCATAGTTAGCCGTAACGCCATTGGCATAATAGCATTGGTTTATGGAGCCGCCATTCTCGTTCTTGTCAGCCAAGACAAAGAAGCTCTCCTCATTCAAATCGTAGCTGTCTCTGAGACGGATGTAACAGCTTTCAACCGTACCTTCGTTGTCGGCAACCATGCCTGCGATATGATGACCGCCAGCACCTTTGTAGGTAACACCGGCGTAGGCATAACTGTTCTTGATGCTTGCGCCATTACGTGTCTGTCCGACAAGACCGCCCATCAGGTAGCCGTTGAGGTTGGCTGCTGAAATGCAGGAATGGACGTTGCCGCCATCGAGCAGACCGACGAGGCCGCCCATAACGGTGTTCACGTTGCTTGTATGCAAATCGAGGGCGCCTTCGCAGCTATGCACCGTAGCGCCGCCGCTCACCACACCGGCAATGCTGCCCATGTAGTTCTGGTCGGGAGCCTCGAGGGTAGCATCCATGGCAAAGACATTCTTCACCTCGGCATTAGCGCCATCGACATAACCCAGCAGACCCACAGCACCAAGGCCGCTCA
>CALGBV010000292.1 GCA_937884015.1 uncultured Bacteroidales bacterium | reverse complement strand
TTTAAAGTTTACAAAATTATTTACGTTTTCCTTCGCCACGACGTGGACCGCGACCTGCTGGACGTGGAGCACCCTGTTTCTTAGCAGGAGCTGCGACGCTTGTCGGAACCAGTTCTGGCTTACCAAAGATTTCACCTTTGCAGATCCACACCTTAACGCCGAGACGGCCGTAGGATGTGTGAGCTTCAACTAAAGAATAGTCGATGTCGGCACGCAGGGTATGCAGTGGAGTACGACCTTCCTTGTATGATTCGGAGCGGGCGATTTCGGCGCCGCCTACACGACCAGAGATCAAAATCTTGATACCTTCGGCACCCATACGCATGGTACCCTGAGCAGCAGCCTTGATGGCGCGACGGTATGAAACACGTCCTTCGATTTGCTTGGCAATCGTGCTTGCTACGATATAAGCATCAAGTTCAGGTCTCTTAATTTCGTTAATGTTGATTTGAACATCCTTGCCGGTGAGTTTCACCAGTTCTTTCTTCAGCTTGTCGACTTCTTCGCCGCCCTTGCCGATGATCATGCCTGGACGTGCTGTGAAGATGGTCACAGTGACATATTTCAAGGAACGTTCGATGGCGATCTTTGAGATGCCAGCCTTGCCGAGACGAGCGTTCAGATACTTACGGATCTTGTCGTCTTCAACGAGCTTAGCTGAAAAATCTTTTCCGCCATACCAGTTGGAATCCCATCCTTTGATGACTCCCAATCTAAGACCTATAGGATTAGTTTTTTGTCCCATTATTTAATCTTTTTATTCTCCAATTATTCTTCGTTAGCAATTCTGCTGTCCACAATCATAGTAACGTGATTTGAACGCTTGCGGATGTGGAATGCACGTCCGTGAGGGGCTGCCTGGATACGCTTCAGCGTACGGCCTTCGTCAACCCAGATTTCCTTTACGTAAAGGTTGCTGTCTTCAACACGTTTTCCTTCGTTCTTAGCTTCCCAGTTAGCAATTGCCGAACGCAGCAGTTTGTAAACTGGCTTCGATGCTTCCTTGGATGAATATTGCAAGGCATGCAGTGCAAGCTCAACTTTCTGACCTCTGATCATGTCAGCAACAAGGCGCATCTTGTAAGGTGATGTAGGAACATCATTCAGATGAGCGATGGCTACAGATTTACGAGCTTCCTTAATGGATTCTGCTCTGTTATGTTTTCTAGCTCCCATTGTTACCTATTTTACTTGTTACCTTTATCTTTATTACCAGCGTGACCTCTGAAGATTCGTGTCGGAGCGAATTCGCCGAGTTTGTGGCCAACCATGTTTTCAGTTACGTAAACAGGGATGAACTTGTTTCCATTGTGGACGGCGATAGTCTGACCGACGAAATCAGGAGAAATCATTGATGCTCTTGACCATGTCTTGATAACGGTCTTCTTGCCGCTTTCAACGTTTTCCATCACTCTCTGCTGGAGTTTGTAGTGGATGTATGGACCTTTTTTTAATGAACGACTCATAATAATGAAATTTTCCTGATTAAATTACTTCTTTCTTCTGTCGATAATATACTTGTTCGAAGCAGCCTTTGGTCTGCGTGTCTTGTAGCCCTTTGCCGGCAAGCCCTTGCGTGAGCGTGGGTGACCGCCAGATGCACGGCCTTCACCACCACCCATCGGGTGATCGACTGGGTTCATGACAACACCACGGTTGTGAGGACGGCGGCCCAACCAGCGGCTACGGCCAGCCTTACCTGACTTCTCAAGGTTATGGTCAGCATTAGAAACTGAACCGATGGTAGCCTTGCAAGCTTGGAGAATCATACGGGTTTCGCCTGAAGGCATGCGGAGGATGGCGTACTTGCCGTCGCGGCTCATCAACTGAGCGTAGGAACCGGCTGAACGTGCCATCTTGGCACCCTGACCTGGGCGGAGCTCGATGTTATGAACGATGGTACCGAATGGCACTTCGCTCAGATATAAGGTATTGCCAACGTTTGGCTGAACACCTTTACCAGACATGACTTCCTGACCGACCTTAAGGCCTGCAGGAGCAATGATGTAACGCTTTTCACCATCCTTGTAGTAAATCAAGGCGATGCGAGCGGTACGGTTTGGATCGTATTCGATAGACTTCACGACGCCCGGAACTCCGTCCTTATCGCGCTTGAAGTCAATGATTCTGTATTGTCTCTTATGGCCGCCGCCTCTGTAACGGACAGTCATTTCACCACTTGAATTACGTCCACCGGTGCTCTTGATAGGAGCCAGCAATGACTTTTCCGGTCTGTCTGTCGTAATTTCGTCAAAAGCGCTAATAACTTTAAAGCGCTGACCTGGTGTCGTTGGTTTGTATTTCTTTAAAGCCATCTTTAGATATTGCTAAAAAAGTCAATTGTTTCACCTTCTTTCAAAGTAACGATAGCCTTCTTGAAAGCGTCGGCCTTACCGGTGATGACGCCAGCCTTGGTATAACGTGACTTTGACTTACCTGCATAATTCATTGTGTTGACGGCAGCAACCTTAACGTCGTAAAGTTTCTCAACTTCTTCCTTAATCTGGAGCTTGTTGGCGCGCTTGTCAACGATGAATGCGTACTTATTCAGCTTTTCGCTGATTGCGGTCATCTTTTCTGTAATGACGGGTTTCTTTATGATAATCATCTCTTTCTCGTGTTTTAACGGTTAAACATTATCCAAGGATTTCGTCGATTGGTTTGAGAGCGCTCTCGCAAATGAAGATCTTCTTGGAATTCAGAATATCATAAGTAGTCAACATACGGGCCAAAGCGACCTTTGTGCGCTGAATGTTGCGAGCGGAAAGGACAACGTTCTTGTCAGGTTCAGCAAACACGAACATGTTTCTGTTGCCGTTGACTTTGAAGCTATTCAAAACGTTGACCATCTGCTTTGTCTTGATTGTATCGAAAGTGAAATCTTCGACAACTACGATGGCTTCATCAGCAATCTTCGCGGACAAGGCTGACTTACGGGCCAAAACCTTGACTTTCTTGTTCAGCTTGAAGCTGTAATCGCGTGGTTTAGGACCGAAAACGCGGCCGCCGCCTCTCAACACTGGAGAGTTGATGTCGCCACGACGAGCGCCGCCTGTACCCTTCTGACGGAAGAGTTTGCGGGTGCTACCAGCAACTTCGCTGCGTTCCTTTGACTTGTGAGTACCTTGACGCTGATCTGCGAGATACTGTTTCACTGCCAGATACATGACATGTTCGTTAGGTTCGATAGCATAAATGTTATCATTCAGAACGACGGTACGGCCTGTATCTTCACCTTTAATGTTATAGACTCTTAACTCCATCTCTCAATTTTTAAGTATCCGTTCTTTGGGCCTGGAACAGCACCCTTAACAACTAACAAGTTCTTTTCAGGAACGATTTTAACGATGACAAGGTTGGTAACCTTGACTTTTCTGTTGCCCATCTGGCCACCCATACGCAAGCCCTTGAATACTCTTGAAGGGTAAGCGCAAGCGCCGATGGAACCTGGCTTTCTCAAACGGTTGTGCTGACCGTGAGTAGCCTGACCAACGCCATTGAAATGATGACGTTTCACTACGCCCTGGAAGCCTTTACCTTTGCTGATGCCACTGACATCAACATATTCGCCTTCCATGAACACGTCGACGGTAAGAGTTTCGCCTAATTGTTTTCTGTGGCCTTCTTCGAAACGCGAGAATTCGCGAACCAGCTTTTTAGGTGTCGTGTTAGCTTTTGCAAAGTGACCTTGCTCAGCTTTTGAAGTGTTCTTCACCTTCTTTTCATCGAAACCAAGCTGGATAGCACTATAACCGTCTTTCTCAACTGTTCTGACTTGGGTGACTACGCATGGACCAGCCTCAATGACTGTAACAGGAATCATTTTTCCTGCTTCATCGTAGATGCTCGTCATCCCAATCTTTTTTCCTAGTAATCCTGACATTGCTACTTAAGCTTTTAATTTTTTTGTACTAGATAGGTTTGTTTAAAGTTTAATTTCTACTTCCACACCGCTGGGGAGCTCCAGCTTCATCAGTGCGTCGATCGTCTGAGAGGTCGAGTTGTAAATGTCGAGCAGTCTCTTGTAAGTTGAAAGCTCGAAT
>CALGBV010000291.1 GCA_937884015.1 uncultured Bacteroidales bacterium | reverse complement strand
CTGCCTATCTGGTGGACATACCAGTAGCCTTGCGAAAGCATGTAGTTGCACACGCGGACATCGGTGCGGTAGCCTTCCACTTCCTGGACGTACCAAAGCGGGAAGGTGTCGTTGTCGCCACGGGTGAAAATGACAGCATTCGGAGGCAATTGTGCAAGGTAGTTCTTCGCCCAGTCTAAGGCCGAAGTCTTGCCGGAGCGGTTGTGTTCTTCCCAGCCTTGCGAACCCATGACGCATGGCACGGCGAGGAAACATACCAGGCCGACGGCCACGGTCGTCACCATTTTCTTGCTCTTGGTGGCGCGGTCGATGAGGTCGATGAGGGCAATCACGCCCATGCCAATCCAGATGCAGAAGGCATAGAACGAACCGGCGTAGGAGTAGTCTCTTTCACGAGGCTGGCAAGGTACTTGGTTCAGGTAGATGACGATGGCGATGCCTGTCATGACAAAGACGAGGAAGATAATCCAGCTTTGCTTCAAATCGCGCTTGAGCAACCAGAACAAACCGATGAGGCCGAGAATCAGAGGCAGGAAGAAATAAGTGGTTCTGCCAGGATTCTGCAAGCTTTCGGGCATGTCGCTCTGGTCGCCGAGGCGGGCATTGTCGATGATGCTGATGCCGCTCAGCCAGTTGCCGTGGGTCAGTTCGCCTTGACTTTCGATGTCGTTCTGACGGCCAACGAAATTCCACATGAAGTATCTCCAATACATCCAGTTGCATTGATAGTTGAAGAAGAACTTCAGGTTTTGTCCCATGGTCGGTTTCAGGATGGTTTCAGTCGAGCCGTCGTATTTTTTCACTCTCACAGGGTCGCCGATGATATTGCCACGGCTGTCCTGGCGGTAATGCTCGTACACGTTGATGTGTCGTTCGCTTTGCGTGCTCCACATGCGTGGGAAGATGGTCTTCATCTCATCGGGATAATCTGGTTCGGAGTGCTTGCGGTCGTCGGTGATGACGTATTTGTGCGCTTCTTTATCCTTGACATAGATTGGAGATGCATCTTTGGCATCGGAAACAGGAGCGTTGTAATAAGCACCGTAAAGCAAAGGCCAGCTGCCGTATTGCTCACGGTTGAGGTAAGCCAGCAGCGACAGCGATTCCTTCGGCTCGTTTTCGTTGATAGGCGTGTTCGTGTTGGCGCGGATGACCAGCATGAAGAACGACGAGTAGCCAATCAAGATGAACATGAGGCAAAGGATGGCGGTGTTCCAAACCACTTTCTGACGCTTGGTGGTGTAAATCAGGCCCCAGACGATGAGTCCGATGATGAGGGCGAAATAAACGATGGTGCCCAGATTGAATGGTGCTCCAAGTGTGTTGACGAAGAACAGTTCCATCTTGCCGGCCAGGTTGACGGTCTGCGGCACGATGAAGTTGTTGATCAGCCAAAGCAGCGCCACCGAGATGAGACCCACGCCAATGAAACGCCAGAAGGTGATCTTTTTCTTGGCTTTCTTGAAGTAAACCACATAAACGATGGCGGGGATGCACAAGAGGTTAAGCAAGTGAACGCCAATGGATAAGCCAATCATGAAGGCGATGAAGATAATCCAGCGGAGGCTCTTCGGGTCGTCGGAGGCTTCTTCCCATTTCAGGATGGCCCAGAAAGTGACGGCGGTGAAGAACGACGACATGGAATACACTTCGCCTTCCACGGCGTTGAACCATTGCGATTCGCTGAAGCAGTAGGCGATGGCGCCGACGAAACCAGCCAGCAGCACGCCAATCTTATTCGTCCAAGGCGCATCTTCGCCTTCTTTCATCCAGATTTTTCGGGCCAGCATGGTGATGGTCCAGAACAAAAATGCGATGGTCAGGCCGCCGCAAATGGCCGACATACCGTTGATCATCATGGCTACTTTTGTGACATCGCCGCCCGCAAAGAGCGAGAAGAAACGGCCTAACATTTGGAAAAGAGGTGCCCCAGGAGGGTGACCCACTTGCAGTTTAAAAGCAGTCGAGATGTACTCGCCGCAGTCCCACCAGCTCACCGTTGGTTCGAGCGTGAGAAAATACACGACGGTGGCAATCAAACCTGCCAGCCAGCCTGTAATGTTGTTTAACCTTTTAAAAGTCATTGCTTTATTGTAATTTGTTATTGTTTGCTACAAACTGAATACTATAAAACTGCAAAAATATTGTTTTTTGGCTTAGGTTTTTCAAAGGTGGGGGAAAATATTACGCTTTTACGACAATGAAGCATTTTCAGCCGTTTTCTTGACAATTATAAATTTAATTCAGCAATTTGTCAGTCGAGGAAAATGAAGACGAAATTGAAGATTTAGTGTTCCCGAATCCGACAACAGGCGTGCTGAACATTGCAATGAAAGACTTTCGGAATGTGGAGCTTTTCAACAGCATGGGCCAGTGCGTGCTGCAAAGCCATGAAACGCTTCTCGATATGAGCAATCTTCCGGCAGGTATCTATTTCTTGAAACTCACCGACAATCAAGGTGCTGTAATGATGCGGAGTGTAGTGAAGAATTGAGACTTCTTTGTCCCATTTGCGTAACTTTATGATAGGTTAGTGTATCAGTTTTGGCTTAAAAGCAGTCATTGATTATGATGGTAGTCTTGTTACCAGAATTTATACACCAGAAAACACCATAAAATCCTCATCGTAAAGATATCTAAGTCTTTCTAGATAATCAGGATTGAAAGTTCCGATTTGTTGGAGGGAATCAATAATTGAATTGATTTCTTGTTCGCCTTTTAAGAAAGTCAGATAGTAGAAATACTGTTTTACTGGAAAATCAATGCGACTTTTTGCTATAGAAGCAGCATCTTTTTCGCAGAGTATTGAGTCAACCGTTTGTCTATTCTCTGTAAGATAAGCGGAAATCTCGTCCATGATTAGATTTATGCAGCTGTCTCGTGAAACCACATCGCCATTTTTGTAATACTTCATCGCAAGCAATCTGTTGTGGTAAACATTTTGAAGATAAGGAAATATGATGAATTCTTTTAGGTCAATGGAATCCAAATATGAAATTGCTTTGTTGAATTCGCATTTTTGGGTGAGAATGCTCAGTTTACGAAAATATAAAATCAAATAAAGTTCGGGCTTTTGACATTCATGCAAAGCTTTGTCAATTACAATTAATGACGAATCCAAGTATGTGGAATCATTTGAATAATAAAACTGCTCATAAAGCATGGCAGAAACTTCATTACACGAATCACAATAAATATCGGTGACGGCTAAGTCTTTTGGTGAGCTTGTGTGATTGCATGATGTTAATGCTATTACAAAGCACATGATCAGTAAATATGTTCTGCTTTTCATGGTTTAAATTGTGTTTGGAATTAGATTATTTGTCATTTGTCAGAGTTTTCAGGAGTTCCAGTGTTGCTGGTGCGATTGTTTCCTGGTGTAACATCTCAGTTCCTCTTTTTGCAGGTGAAATTTCAAGCAGACATAGTTGATGTCGCGGTCGTTCAAATAGGGAATTTCCTTGATGGCAGCTACAAAACCATCCATGCCGTAAAGATTGATGGCGGCAAAGAAATCGTCAGACCAACCTCTTTCCACAACCCTTTGGGCTACCACGACAGCCAACTTTTGCCAGTCGAAATGTTTCATGTCGTATTCCCAAAACAGGTTTGGCGAAAATTGGGCATTGGGATGTTTCTTGTAGTCTTCTATAACCATTTGCTTCTGCTTAATAATTATGCAAAGATAAGCATTTTTCTCTTAATTTGCAAAATGCTTTTCTTGTTTTCTTTGGCAAATCGGGACAAAAAGCGTCTTTAATTGAACGATTGCAAATCAGTCAGTTTCTTGTAGATGCCGCCTTGGGCAATCAGTTCGTCGTGCTTGCCGCGTTCCACAATCTGACCTTTTTGCA
>CALGBV010000290.1 GCA_937884015.1 uncultured Bacteroidales bacterium | reverse complement strand
CTTGCGTGGCAACCATTGCTTCCATCAAGCGTGAATTAGGCGGCAAATGGGCCTTTTACGTCGTTGTTTTCCAATGCGTTATTGCCTGGTTGGTCGCTTGGATTGCTTACTCAATTGCCGGAATCTTTATATGAACGCTCCTTCCCTCATCATACTCATCATCATTGTTGTCTTGGCTGTTTTCGCCGTGATTTTCATTTGGAAAAACAAAGCCAATGGCGGATGCGGAAGCAATTCGTGTTCAAGATGCAGCAATGCAGATTGTCCGTTGAAAAACAGTAGCAAACTCAATCGAAATACTCAGGATAATAATCCATGACGATGTCCTCAGGCCATTGCAAATCAGACTCTTCATCGCCTGTAACAGCGGTCAAGGCATCATGAATTAGATTGTACAGGTTTTCGTCAACGGACTTCAACATTTCCAAAGGCACTTCCGGGCCGCTGGTTTTGATGAAAAGCTTCAAGGTTTCGGCTTCTTTTTCAAACAATTCAATTGAAAATCTGTAAGTTCCAGTGCGGCGCTGCGCTTCGGGCAACAAACTGAATGTATAAGTCTGAGGTTGTAACATATCCTTTGTTTTGAAGTCGCAAAATTACGCAATCCGACTTAATTTTCATCCAACCAATGGTAATATTTCGGCTGATAGCCTGTCCATTTTCCCGTCAGACATTCGGGATGGAAGAAATAGATGAAATCGGCAAGCAAAATGTCAGGCTCAATCTGTGAGTTTTCAAAATAACCCACCTTGCGGATGTCGCACACAATGACTTTATGGTTTTTGCACGCATCGAAAAGCGGATAAATCGGATTTTCACGTTTCAAGTCATTGTATGTCATTGAAGTAGATGACGAGTTTGCAATACGCCAAAAATCAGCATGTTGCGCTTTGGCAAGAATCGCTTCAGGGTCTAAGGGGAAACTTGCTGGCGAATCATTGTCTTTCCAAATGTAATCGGCACCAGCATCAGAAAAAAGTTTTGCAATGTAACTCTTGCCGCCCGCGATGTACCATTGTCCGTTGAAAGCCAAATCAGAGAATACAGATGGCCGTTCTGAAACATTGGAACAATTGTCTTTCAAGGCATTGTAATTCATTTCAATCGTATCGAACCAAGCATCGGCCTCATGCTGGCATCCCGATAACAAACCTATGACACGAATCCACTCGGCACGGCCTAAAGGCGTGTTTTCCAGATAATCGGCAAAAGGGAAAAGAACCGCATCACTGATTTTCAGATTATTCTGATTACCATCAAAATAAGGCGAATAAAGGATGATGTCGGGTTGCAACTGTATCAGTTTTTCGCAATCGATGGCAGCCTCCGTGCCAAGATCGCACATTTCGCCCGATGCCAACATGGATTTCATAATGGAATCATGCACATAACGGCCTTCCAAAATGCCTTTCACGCGCCCTATTTCACCCAAACGCATGAAAACCGACCATTGCGTTGCCGAAAACGAAACGACGGATTGAACGGGAATTTTTACGGGTGTGATTCCCACTGGCAGAGACGATGGGCACATCGTCTCTACACCAGCGGAATCATTCACCAACGCAAACCACCCCAAATATTCTGTTGAATCCCAGGGATTTCTGATTTCCACCAGATGGCCGTATGGCGTTTCGTAAACCGCCACATTACGCGCATAACGCATTAGGTTTTCGCCTAAATCCTGTGCCGATGATTCCTGTGGTTTCTGCGGCGAAGCGCAAGAAACCAACAGGACGGTCAGCAAATTATATAGGATAGTTTTCAGTTTCATTTTTCAGCGGCAATTTCTCTCAGACATGATTCACAAAGGCAATCATTGAACTGCATTTTCAATTTGGCCTTTGCCACATCCGACAAATGGATTTTCGCGCACCAGCAATCGGCAGTATGGACACATTCAAAGGTTTTGCCACAACGGGGACAGGATTTTTTCATGACTGAAGTATTTGACTATTTGGACAGCGAGGCTACGAGGCTTCGTGAGCCCGAGACCTCGTGACCTCGCATTCTTTAATTAAACACAATTGCACTTGGAATAATGCCAGCCAGGAACGAGCCCTTGCCCACGCCATCGGAAGTATAGCGGTAAACCGTTCCGTTGCTGACGTAATCCCCCGCATCGGTCACATAAATGTCGCCATTCTGCGGATCTATGGACATATTATAAAAGTTGCGGTTTTCAGCGACAATGAATTCCTTATCAAGAGAGGACGCATCATCGATGGCCATCCTGCACACGTTTTTATCGATGAAATAGAGTTGCGTTCCGCTCTTGTCGATGCAAAGATGGCTTGGATAGCCACCAACGAAAGGATAGGTTTTCTCTACCTGTTTTAGCATTGGGTTAATCTTGCAGAGGAAGAAAGCGGAATCTTCCCAACCATTGTCGCAAAGCACCCAGACCATGCCATCCTTATCGACCACCATGCTATTGGGTTCCTTCTCAACCTCAATTTCGGATACCACAACATCGTTTTGAATGTCAATTACTTGCACCGTACTATTGGAAGTGTCAGGCTGATAGTAATTCGACCAATTTGTTGCCCACAATTCATTGCCGACTTGCAGCAAGTTTTCGGTAGGATTACCCGTCTCTACGAAACCACAGTGGGTCATATCCTGAGGATTGACAATCCACACCCCTGTTCCAATCATATCGCTGACGTATGCCTTATTGGAAGCCACGATGCGCATTTCGCGCGGCGAATAAAACCCGTCAATCTTTGCTTCAAATTTCATGGTTTTGGCATTCACCTTATAAATATAATTGCTATTGTTGACCACAATGAATAGTTTATCGCCAAGTAAGGTCAAAC
>CALGBV010000289.1 GCA_937884015.1 uncultured Bacteroidales bacterium | reverse complement strand
CGAATGATTTTTTAGTGCGTGTCCATAAACCGCCAGTCAGATAGGCCACGGTGTCGTCAGGCAAAATATCGTTGTTCATTCCTTTCAGGATAAGGCAGCCATCTTCGAAACCGTACAACGCATCGTTTTTTGTCATGGTGTTGCCCCATTCGGCTAGGCTCCTATAGGGTTTCAACCAATAACGCGCATCAATTTCGCTGGAATTGAATTCATCATTCCAATTCAAAATCCATCTTCTGTTCTGCGAAAACAATTGACAGTCAATAATAAAAAGCAAGGCAAATAACGATATGGCGAATTTCTTCATGGCGAAAATTTTTGGTAAAATTACGGTTTTGTTTTGTATCTTTGTCGAAAATTGGAAAAATGAAGAAGAAAATACTCATTGCGTTAGGTGTCGTTCTTGTTGTCGGAGTAGGTGCGTTGTGCTTGCTACTCCACCAGAAGAAAGACGATAGAAGCGTTGAGCCCGTTGAGCCTTCTAAGCAGGTTGAGTCTGCGGAAGAACATCTGGTTTCGTTTCCCATTTTGCCGGTTCCATCTGTGTATCAAGGCAGTTTGGGCTCGAAAACTTATGCGGTGTTCGTCGAGTCGAGCAATGCATCGGAGTTGAAAGGGCATTACCTTTCGTTAAGAGAGGAAGTGTCTGACACGATTGCTTTTACAATCCGTGTTGAGAAAAAAGGCATGCGTTTTGTGTCGGGCAATGTGAATGTTTTACAACAAGTTAGCAGGTTCAGGAAGGATGGCTCGGAAATTAAGGGCATCATTAGAAACGGTTTCCTGAATCCTGTGTCTTTCAGTTTTACGCTTTGTGAACTTCCCGTTCTTGAACTTTTTGATACGCTCCGATATTTGTCGCCGCAATTTGAAGTGGAACAATTGGACAGCATCCATTTCGCTAATGTTGAAGGCTATTGGACTGACTTGGATGAGCAGACCAATTCCACCGGTGACATGATTCTACAGCTTGGCAAAGCCATGAATTTGCGCAATTTGGATCTCTACCTGGATGTCTATTATCCGAAAGGTGACACCTTGGCGAAGCGCCCGTTGGTGATGCTCATCCACGGCGGTGCGTTTTATTACGGTTCGCGGAAAGACATCACCACCAAGGCGTTTTGCTCCCATCTGGCTTCGTTAGGTTATGTGACGGCTTCCATTGATTATAGGATTGGTTTTCAGCCGTCAAAGGACGGCATCGAACGGGCGGGCTACCGTGCCATTCAGGATGCTCATGCCGCCATGCGCTTTCTGGTGGCCAATCAGGATGGACTTGGCATCGACACTTCCATGTTGATTGTTGGCGGTTGCAGTGCTGGCGGAATTACCGCTTTGGGCCTGACTTTCATGACAAACGAGACAAGGCCGGAGTCGACTCACGCAAGTGGCCTGAAAGATGATTTGGGCGACATTGAAACCTGTGGCAATGCAATTGATGTGCCTTTTTCGATAAAATGTGTGGCCGACATGTGGGGCGCAATGCCAAGCCTCGAAATGCTTGAAGGGCGGAATGTGCCTATTGTGGCATTTCATGGCAATATGGATAATATTGTACCTTACGATTATAGCTATCCATTTGCTTTGGCAGGGACTATCAAGAAAGCGCTTTTCAACAAAATGTATGGTTCATCATGCATTGTCGAGCGCGCTAAGGAATTGGGGGTCAAGGCGGAACTCCATACTTTTGACGGATACAAACATTCTCCTCAACTCACCGATAAGGCTTTAAATGAGAATTATTATTTCATTCAGGATACGATGAGCCGTTTCTTTAGCGAAGTTGTTAGGCCTGAAAAACCGCAAATCGAAAAACGGAACCGCAAATATTGCTTAGATAAGGATGCCGATTGGGTCAATTGGGAGGCAGAAGGCGGTTTCATTTATGGCAGCGATAAGGATGGCATCAAAGTGGTGTGGATAGGCAATGCGCCGAGAAGAACGCTTAAAGTTGCTGGTGTTCAGCAATATGGCGTTGGATTTGTACAAGAATTAAAGATTGAATAAACATTTTTGAAAATGGATAAGAAAACACTAAGGGCCGACATCAAGGCTTTGAAAAAACAGCATACCAAGGAACAGCTATCGGAACAATCGGAAAAGATTCTCGCCCAATTGGAACA
The DNA here is from genome assembly GCA_937884015.1 of uncultured Bacteroidales bacterium. GTDB lineage: Bacteria > Bacteroidota > Bacteroidia > Bacteroidales > F082 > Limimorpha. The sequence continues at coordinate 8,048 of CALGBV010000289.1, read as the reverse complement.
GCATCCCGATTTCGTGAAAGCGGAGCGTGTCATGCTTTACAGCGCTTTGCCAGATGAAGTGCAAACGCAGGCTTTTCTCGAAAAGTGGCATCTGAAAAAGCAAATCATTCTGCCCACCGTCGTTGGCGATGACATCATTCCGGTGGCCTACGGAAAAGACACCAGTTTTGCCGTTGGCGATTTCAACATTCTGGAACCTCAAAACGAACCTTATAAAGGTGATTTTGACCTGATTATCGTTCCCGGCGTGGCCTTCGACCGCAAAGGCAACCGCTTAGGCCGTGGCCGTGGCTACTACGACCGCTTCCTTTGCCAGCATCTCGATGTAAAACGCATTGGCATCTGCTTCGACTTCCAACTGCTTGAGGAAATCCCCACAGAGCCATTCGACATCACAATGGATGAAGTGATTTCGCTGTAAGTTTAATCTTACTTTTTTCTCATGTGGTCCCAGCCTTGCGCTTTCAGTGGGAATACATGCAAATCGTTGGTTACCATTTCGGCAACACCTTTATCTTCAGTCATATAGCCGATGACAGAGACATCGGATGAAATGGTCTTTATCTTTTCGTAATCCTTCTGGTCGATGGTGAAAAGCAGTTCGTAGTCCTCTCCCCCGCTCAATGCGGCGATGCTCGGCACAATGTCGAAATCTTTCGACAGTTTCACTGTCGTCGGGTCCATCGGGATTTTGTCTTCATACAACTGACAGCCCACGCCCGACTGCTTGCAGAGGTGCAGGATTTCAGAAGCCAAACCATCGGAAATATCGATCATCGAAGTCGGCTTGACACCTAATTCCTTCAGCTGCGCCACAATATCCTTGCGTGCTTCGGGCTTCAGCTGACGCTCCAGCACATAATCCAAGCCTTCCAATTTCGGCTGCATGTTCGGATTGGCTAGAAATTCAGCCTTTTCGCGTTCCAAAATCAGCAGGCCGATGTAGGCGCCGCCCAAATCGCCGCTCACGCAAAGCAAATCGTTTTTCTTGGCGCCATTGCGGTAAACGATGTCTTCTTCCTTAGCCTTGCCAATGACCGTGATGGAAATCACAAGACCGGCCTTGCTGCTTGTCGTGTCGCCGCCGACCATATCGACATTATAACGCTCGCAGGCCAAACGGATGCCGGCATACAGTTCGTCCAAAGCCTCGACGGAATAGCGGTTCGAGACGCCCAATCCGACCACAATCTGGGTCGGCGTGCCATTCATGGCGTAAATGTCAGAGAAATTGGTCACAGCGGCCTTGTAGCCCAAATGTTTCAGGGGCGTATAGGTCATGTCGAAATGAATGCCTTCAATCATCATATCGACGGAGACCAAAGTGCGCTCGCCTTCATGATTGATGACTGCAGCATCATCTCCGACACCTTTCAAGCTCGATTCGTTCCGCAATGGGAACTCTTGAGTCAACTGGTCGATAAGTCCGAACTCTCCAAGTTCATCGAGTTCGGTTCTTTTGATTTCTTCTTCGTTGTCTTGCATGGTATTCTTGAAATAATGTGCAAAAGTAAAATAAAAACGAAAAAAGCAGAGCCAAAACTCTGCATTTTTAAGTGGTCCCACTAGGACTTGAACCTAGGACCTACTGATTATGAGTCAGTTGCTCTAACCAACTGCGCTATAGGACCGCAAAAAACGAACAAAAACAGCAATTTTTTTGTTATTTACTTGCTTTTTGCGCTGCAAAGTTACAAATTTGCAGAAAATTTGAAAGGAAAAAACTGAATAAATATGACAACAAAGATAAAAAACATCATTTTTGATCTCGGCGGCGTCATTCTCGGCATCGACGAACAGCTGACTATCAACGAATTGAAGAAAACTGGCTTCTCCGACATGGAATTGCTTCAATCGCCGGAAGTCTTTAATTTGCTTTGCAATTTCGACTCCGGTATCTACACAGCCAAGACTTTCCGCAAGAAACTGAAGGCCGCCCTCAACATCAGCAAGATGACCGATGAAAAGTTCGATTCCATCTGGACCGCCATGCTCCTTGACATCTCAAGAGAAACCATCGAAGCCATAGAAAAAGTGAAAAAGCACTATAAAATCTTCTTGGGAAGCAATGCAGACGAAATCCATTACGACCTTTATGTCAGGGATCTGCAACTGCGCTTTGGCTATCAGGAATTTGACGAACTCTTCAACAAGGCTTATTTCTCATTCGACATTCATTTGATAAAGCCCGACCCGCGTTTCTTTGAATTCATCCTCGACCACGAAGGCCTCAATCCGGAAGAGACGCTTTTCATCGACGACACAGCCGAAAACATCGAAGCCGCCAAACGGCTCGGCATCAAGACCTACCACATCCGCCGCGACGAACCTGTAAAAGACTTATTCAACAATGGCATTCTGAAAAACGACATTGCAATTGAGTAAGCCCACTTTATTGACCGATATAATTTTCACAAATCTCATCAAGCAGCTGGCGGACTTCGTCAGCTGTTTTCACTTCCATCAGGCGCATCTTGAAAGGCTTGAAATTGGGCAGTCCCTTGAAATAAGACGTCCAGTGCTTGCGGATTTCGATGACGGCAATGTATTCGTTTTTCCACTCCACCGAACGCTCAAAATGGATTCGCGCAATGCGGATGCGTTCCGCAACATCAGGCTCGGCAACGATTTCGCCCGTGTCCAAATATTTCCTGACCTGCTCAAAAATCCAAGGATTGCCGTAGGTTGCACGGCCAATCATCAAACCATCAACACCGTAAGTGTCTTTAAAATGTTTGGCCGAAGGTCCATCCACCACATCGCCATTGCCGATAATCGGAATCGTCATGCGCGGATTGTTTTTCACCTCGCCAATCAAAGTCCAGTCAGCCGGTTCGCTGTATTTTGTCGTGCGCAGACGACCATGGATGGTCAAGGCGGCAATGCCCACATCCTGCAAACGCTCGGCGATGTCAACGATTTCGCGATGCTCGTCATCATAACCGAGACGCGTTTTCACAGTGACTGGCGTTTTTACAGCCTCAACCACAGCCTTGGTAATGGCAACCATCTTCGGAATATCGTTCATGATGCCCGAGCCAGCGCCTTTCGAAGCGATTTTCTTCACCGGACAGCCGAAATTGATGTCAATCACATCGGGATGAGCGGTCTCGGCATAACGCGCTGCCTCAACCATCGGGTCAACGGCATTGCCGAAAATCTGAACACCGAAAGGCCTTTCAAACTCGCAGAAATCCAGTTTCTTGACACTTTTCACCGCATCACGAATCAAGCCGTCGGCTGAAATGAACTCGGAATAAACCATATCGGCGCCAAACATCTTGCAGACATAGCGGAACGGCGGGTCGGTGACATCCTCCATAGGTGCCAAAAACAAGGGATAACGTTCAAATTCAATGTTTCCGATTTTGAGCATCAGTGATAAATTTTGCGGCAAAAATACGAAATCGAAAGGAATAAAACTTACTTTTGCAAAAAGTCTGCATTATGTCATTCATCACTGATAACACAAAAGAAAAGCCCGCTGGCAAAAGATTCCTGCTGTTTTTATTTCTATTGGCACTCGGTCTCCTGATTGGAAGCTTGGCGTCCGTCGTCATCACCATAGCAGGGAACAACAGTGTCAATGCCTTACGATGGGCACAAGCCGTCAGTTCCACATTTTTGTTCATCTTTCCACCTATTGCGCTTTATCTTTTCACGCGCAAGCAGCCTATGCAGCAAATCGGTTTCACAAAACCGAACAACATTCTGATCATGTTTTTGGGCGTTGCCATCATGTTTGCATCCATGCCTTTCAACAGTCAGTTAGCCGTTTGGAACGAAAACATGCAACTTCCTGCCGCCTTGTCGAAACTCGAGGAAATCATTAAGATGGCCGAGGAAAAAGCGGGAGAACTAACCGAGCAAATGCTTAATGTGAATACTCTTGGCGGACTTCTGTCAAATCTTATTGTCATTGCACTCATTGCTGCCGTCGGTGAAGAACTGACTTTCAGAGGCGTAATCCAGCAGTTTCTGACTAAGATTTGCAAAAACGCACACGTCGCCATCATTCTGAGTGCCGCCATTTTTTCGGCCATTCATTTCCAGTTTTATGGTTTCCTGCCACGATTTGTCTTGGGCATTTTCTTAGGTTATTTCTTCTACATGACCAAATCGCTTTGGACAAGCATCCTGATGCATTTTGCCAACAACGCACTTGCCGTCATTGCCTATTACCTGAACAATATCGGCGTGATTGACGTTGACGTCGACACTATGGGCACGACAGCTTGGTACATTACAATCCTCAGCGCAATAGCCAGTATTGCCTTGATTGTCTTTTCATGGCGCAAGATGAAAACAATAGAGCCGCATCAAATCGATTGACACGGCTCTACGATTTTTTCAAAGGATTGTTCTCTTATTTCGAGATAGCTTTAGCCACATATTCCACGACTTCGCCGACAGTCTTGAACGGAGCCTGAGTTTCAAACTGGAAGTTGAACTTCTGCTCCACAGCCAACGACATCAGCAGCATGGAAAGTGAATCCAAATAAAGGTCTTCAAGCAATCTGGAATCCATCCCGATTGTATTGATGTCGACCTGCGGCCTGATATTGGCGAAAATCACCTTTAAGCCTTCTAATATCTCTTCGTTTGTCATTTCAAATTATTGATTACGTGAAACTTTCAGTGAACCCGTACGCTTGAAATCTTCCGTACGCACGGTGAATTTCACAACGCGGTGCGTAGTCGGCATTTCTGCATTGACCTTCTCGACCAAATCCTTAAAGAACGCGTAGATTTCTTCCTGACTCTTGCCCGCAAAAGCCATAGGCTGAGGTAGAATCTCCATCGTGATGGCTGGCATTCCATTGATTTCCTCTTCCTTCACAAGGCAATCCTTCACGGCATCACACTGATAGAAAGGCTCTTCGATGGCTTCAGGCGAAACATTTTCACCGTTGGCAAGAATGATAAGGTTCTTTATACGGCCTGTTATGTAGAGGAACCCATCTTCATCAATACGGCCCAAATCGCCAGTCTTCAGCCAGCCGTCTTCCGTCAAAGTTTCCTTTGTCTTTTCGGGATCGCCATAGTAGCCAAGGAACACGTTATCGCCACGGAACCAGATTTCGTCATCAACGATTTTGATTTCCTGTTCAGGATACACCTTGCCAACCGAAGTCGGATGTGTCTTCACATCGGCATTACCCGTTGTAAGGTTGGCACCTTCAGTCATACCGTAACCAGCCAACAGACTGATGCCGAACTTATCGAATTCCGCCATCAGGCGCGGCGGCACATTGGCAGCACCCGAAATAATCATTTTCAGCTGACCGCCAAGGAATTGCGGGCCATTCATCTTGGCAAGACCCATCAGCACATCGCAAAGGCCTGGCACCAGAATCATAATGGTCGGCTTAATCATCGGCAGCTTGCCAATGGTGGCCTTCATGTCTTCTGCCGAGAACCATAATGAACCCGTATAGAATGCCGACAAAGTGCTGCGAATCAAGCCGAAAACATGGCTCAACGGCAACAAGCAAAGGTATCTTTGGCCAAAGAGTTGACTTCCAGGAGCAAAACAACCGTTGAATGCACCTCTCATCAAGGCACGATGTGGCAAAACGGCACCTTTCGGAGCACCCGTCGTACCGCCTGTGAAGAAAATGGCAGCAGCATCGTTGCGGTCGACAGCAACCACAGGAGCTTCATCGTCAGCCATTTCCGATGCCGAAATGACCGGACAAGGAGCGCCTTGCGCCCTATCCTTAAATTCATCCCTGACGGCAAGCACCTTGACGCCAAATTTCACGCAGCAACCTGCAACAGCCTGAGCTGGAAGCTGAGCTGGCAAAAGTATGGCGACATAACCTGCAGAAGTCGCAGCCAAAAACATTTCGATGGCATTGATTGAGGTCACATCCAGAATGGCAACCTTGTCGCCCTTCTGCAGTCCCAAACCATTGAGGAAAGCACGGCGGCGCGCTATGCGGCTGCACATTTCCTTGTAAGTGTATGTAGCAACCGTGTCGGAGACTGCAGGTCTTTCCGCCCATTTTTCACCAATCCAGGTCAGAAATTCCGAAAGCGTCGGAATATAGTTCAACTGAGCTAATTCCTCAGCAGGAATCATATCATAAAAATAATGTCCCATAATAGATTTGTTTAATTTTCAATTGATTTACTATATGCCCTGCGGCGCATGAAAGGCTCAGTCTTATATTCGCCGAACAGGGTCTGCACCTTAAGATTTTCCTCAAGTTGAGGATTCAGAATCATCTTATTGATGCCCATTTTAATTGCATTTTCATGGATATATTTAAACATCGGCACCACACCACCTTTGCCCTGGTATTCAGGCAATATGCCAATCATCAAGGCTTCAAGTGAATCGTTCTTGCGGATGGCACGGAGTATGCGCATAAAACCAAATGGGAAAAGCCGGCCACCGCTCTTCTTCACCGATTTTGACAACGACGGAACGCAGAAAATAAACCCGACGGGAGCTTCGTTTTTGTCGAGAAGGATACTAACGAAATCCTTATTCAGGATAGGAACGTATGTATCCAAATAATTCCTAATCTGCTTGTCGGTCAAAGGCGTAAACTGAAACAACGGAGCAAAGGTCTCATTATACATATGGAAGAGAGACATACCGTATTTGCGACAAAGTTCGCGCGTGCTTTTTGCATGAGCGACATGCAGTCCAAAGCGTTGATTGATAAGTTCTGCATACTGGAAAGAGGACGGCAATTGTGGTCCGATTTCGACAATCTTTTGCGTCCAGTCGACATCCTTTTCAAAACCGATTTGCTTCAGCAGGGTATCGTAATATGGGTAATTGTAAAGGCAAGTGAAAGGGCTCAAATGCTCGTAACCTTCCACCAGAAGTCCTTCCTTGTCCATATCTGTGAAGCCCCAAGGACCTTTCATCGTAGTGCAACCGCGCTGCCTTCCCCAATCGGCGACAGTATCCATCATGGCTTTCAGCACTTCGATATCCTCGATGAAATCGAGCCAACCGAAACGCACAACCAGTTGGTTCCATGTTTCGTTAGCTTTCTTGTTGATAATGGCGGCCACGCGCCCAACAATCTCGTTATCCTTATATGCCAAAAAACAGTCAGCTTCACAATAATCGTAAGCACCGTTTTTTTGCGAATCGAAAGTGTCGAATTCATCACCCATCAAGGCAGGAACCCAGTTATCACAGCCTTTATAAAGCTTGTATGGAAACAAGATGAACTTCTTCAGTTCTTTCCTGTTCGTAACCTTTTTAATTTCAATAGACATTATTAGGCGTAATTAAGTATCAAAAAAAACTTGACAAAGGTAGGAAAAAAAGCATTTGAAGAAACAAAAATCGAATTTGAAGATAATATATCAACAAATGAAGCGATTTCCTCAACAAACGAAAAAAGGATGGCTTTTGCCATCCTTTTTCAATATCAGACAAATAAATGATTATTTCTGATTTTCAAGAACGCTACCCTTGAGCGTGGTGTAGTTGATACGGAATGCACCAACCTTACGGAGCTCCTGCTTCACGTCGGTGACGACACCCATACGGGTATCCTTATGCACCTTCAGAGCAGTGGTCAGGAGCGGGCGGTCAGCTTCAGCACGTGATTCACGTTCTTTCATAATCCAGTCGGCGATGTCGTCCGGACGGGCGAAAGCATCATCAAGCTGAATACGTGATTCGGTACCGAGCTTAGTATCACGCGGAGGGCCGATGTAGATGCTGCTCACCAACGCCTTCTTTTCGAGCTTCTGGATTTCAGTAGCCTTTGGCATGGCGGTCTTGACTTTCAGTTCAACGTCACGCATTGATGTGGTAATCATGAAGAAGAAAATCAACATGTAAACGATATCCGGCAGTGATGAGGTGCTCACTTGTGGCACTTCCTTGCTACCTTCTTTTCTGAATTTACCCATAGTTTATCCTCCTTTAATTATTACCGTACACAACTGGTTCAGCTTCACTGACACGTACTGGCACAGCATCATTAATAGCTTTAGTTTGATCTTCGTTGAGTTGGTCGAGATGCTTGTGGAATTTCTGAACTGCCAATTCCTCCTTCATTTCATTGAAG
>CALGBV010000288.1 GCA_937884015.1 uncultured Bacteroidales bacterium | reverse complement strand
GCATCCTAACGGCGAGATACTTTCCTTCATTATCGAGGAAAAGGGCAAGATTCAATTGTGCAACATCGACATCAACACGAAGAAAAAAGCACAAACCTATCTTTTTGAATTTCAGAAAATAACATCATTTTCCTACGCACATAAAAGCCGCAAAATCGTCATCGCCGCCACCCGCGACGGAAAGCCCGACATTTTCGTTTACAACCTTTTCTCGAACACCGTCGAGCAAATCACCAACGATTTTCATACCGACCTGAATCCCGTTTTTTCCGCCGACGACAAGCAGATTTATTTCAGTTCAAACCGCGTTTCCGATTCGCTGCATCCGAAAATCAAGCAATCGGTGCAAGCCCCGCATTTCAACATTTACGCCTATCATTATGCCGAAAAAAACGAGTTGCTCCAAAACCTGACCCAGCAAAAAGTGAGCAGCAACATAAAGCCCTTGGCTCTCAAGGACGGCAGTTTGCTTTATCTCAGCGACAGCAACGGATTTTTCAACCTCTACCAAGCCCAAATGGACAGCGCCATCAGTTTCATTGACACCACCGTTCACTACCGCTATTTCACACATACACGGCAACTTACAAACTATTCATCGAGCATCATCAACTATTCCTATCATCCGCGCGACAACCGCATCGCCATGCTGCTGCCCGATGAAAACGGAGAAAAACTTTACCTCTCGCCTTTCCTATCGCAAAACAGCGGAACCACCGTCAGCCAAATGAGTCCTTACGCTCAAAAAAGGTTGCTCGATGCCCAGCAAAGCCAAATCATTGACACATTGAAACGCACCACGACACACCGTTTCTCAACCAGTTACCGCAAACCGCGACGCAAAAGGCAAAACATTACTTTGCCAGGCGATTCCATTGCGCCAGCCAATTCAAACCTTCCTGAAGATGCGCCAATTGCTGCCGAAAGATACCGTTACAAGGACACCGTTCAAAGGCCGAACAACTATTACGTGGAGCTTTTCTCCGACAAGCTCATCAGCCAAATCGACTTCAGCAGCCTGAGCTACAGCTATCAGCCGTTTACGGGCGGCATCATGCCAATATACCTCAATTCTGGTTTCAACATTTTCTTAGGCGCCACCATGAGCGACCTGATGGAAAACATAAAAATTGATGCCGGAGTGAAACTGAACACGAGTCTTGTCAACAACGAATACATTCTGCGTTTCAGCGATTTAAGCAAACGTCTTGACAAATCGCTGACCTTCCACCGCTATGTCACCGATGCCGGTCAGGACTATTTGATTAGGACATTCACCGATGAAGCATTCTACACCTTGAGCTATCCGTTCAGCGAAATCCTCAGCCTGCGCGGCACCTTGATTTACCGTAACGACTACAAGGTAAACCTGCCCATCAACGACTACAGCCTTGCTGACCCTAACACCATGGAAAACTGGGGCGGATTGCGCGGCGAACTCGTCTACGACAATTCACGCAAACTGGAAACAAATCTTTATGTAGGTTCACGTGGCAAAGTCTTCGCCGAATATTACCAGATGATTGCCAAAGGTGCGAAAAACATGTTTGTCGTCGGCTTCGATTTCCGCAACTATACCCGCATTCACCGCAATTTCATCTGGGCCAACCGCATTGCAGGCAGTACCTCATTCGGGCAAAACAAACTCATCTATTACATGGGCGGCGTCGACAACTGGCTGATACCGAAATTCGACCGCGGCACGCCTATCGACTACGGACAGAATTACGCCTACCAAACCTTAGCCACCAACATGCGCGGCTTCAATCAGAACATACGCAACGGAAACAGTTTCATCGTGTTGAACAGCGAATTGCGTTTCCCTGTGTTCACCTACCTTCTTGACCGACCCATCAACATGGAATTCCTGAAAAATTTCCAAATTGTGGCCTTCGGCGATGTCGGCACAGCCTGGACAGGATGGAACCCGTACGATTGGAGCAACTCGCTTTATACCTCGCATTACGTTGATGGCAACCTCAGCATCAGCGTGACCGAGCCTAAGGAGCCCATCGTGGGCGGGGTCGGTTTAGGATTGAGAACCAAGATCTTCGGTTATTTCGTGCGCGGCGACATGGCTTGGGGCATCGAAGACGGCAACATCAGCAAGAAACCGAAATTCTACCTGTCGTTCAATCTAGATTTCTGATAAATCCACATCTCACGAATTAATTTGCACATTATTAATTCAATTCGTTTTTCCCTGCCGAAAAAATTCCTATCTTTGCGGACTTTATAGAGTTATTGCAAATTACAACAAACAAACACAATAATCATTAAACGTTTAATCAATGAAAAAAGTTAGCTTTATCTTGACAGTCATCCTCTCTGTAGGAATGCTGTTCGGCTCACAAGCCAAGGCCCAAGGCCGCATCGACTTGAACGGAGCCAAGTCGGCACAAACCTGTGTCAACAACGACAAGCAAGGATTCTCTGCCACCTTCTCATTCGGCAGCATTGAATCAATCAACGTCAACACCGTCAAAGGCGAATTTTCAAGCATTTTGATGGACAACACCTATCAAAGCGGTTCCATCGGAACACCTTCATTGCCAGCAGCCAACAAGCTGATTGCCATTCCTTTTGGTGCCACTGATGTCACCGTTGAAGTGAAGAGCTACACGACAACCGTTTACAATCTTGCCGACTACGGCATCAAGACCCTCGTTCCTCAGCAGCCAGCCCTCCGCAAGGACCAGAAGCCTGAAGACATTCCTTTCGCCTACGACGAAAAGGCTTACCAGACCCGTGGTTATCAGGAACTTCCTATCGCTGACTTCAGAACCCTTGGCACCTTGCGTGGCATCCAGGTCGGTTCATTGAGCATCAACCCTGTGGCTTACGATGTTGTCAACAACACCATTAAGGTTTACAACGACATCGAAGTCGAAGTGAGCTATGGCCGTTACGACGAAACCGCTGCCTACAGCGAATTCGAAAGAACCTTCAGCCCATACTTCGCCAACATCTACCGTCAGATGTTCAACTGGCGCGATGACATTTACGACCAGCACCCAGACCTCTGGCAATCACCTGCCAAGATGCTGGTCATCACCGAGCGCACATTCGACAAGACCATCGAAGATTGGGTTGCATGGAAGACCATCAAAGGTTTCTACATGGATGTGAACTACACCGATGAGATCGGCACTTCAGCCTCCGCCATCAAATCGTTCATTCAGCAGAAATATGCTGAAACAGCACCTACCTTCCTCGTCATCATTGGCGACAAGAACCAAGTTGCAGCCAGTGCCACCGGTAGCGAAACCCACTGCGTGACAGACCTTTACTACATGAGCACCGATGGTGACGAATTCCCTGAAATGTTCCACAGCCGTATGCCTGTCGAAACCATTCCTCAGTTGGAAGCCGTCCTCGAAAAGTCTCTTGAATACGAACAGTACACCATGCCAGACCCAAGCTACCTCAACAACGTGCTGCTCATCGCTGGTGATGACTCAGGTTGGGGTATCACTGTAGGGCGTCCTGCCATTTGGTATGCTTCGAACTACTACTACAACACCGATCATGGTTTTGAAAACGTCTACGAATACAGCCACGGCCAATGGAGCGGCTGCTACAGCCACCTGAACACCGGTGTCGGTTTCGTTAATTATACTGCTCACGGTTCAAACACCAGCTGGGCTGGCCCACAATTCACCGTCAGCGATGTCAACAACCTGACCAACGAGCACAAGTACTTCCTCGCCATGGGTAACTGCTGCGAAGCTGCCGACTGGGGTATCTCAAGCGCTTGCTTCGGTGAAGCCATGATCCGCGCTCCAAAGAAAGCCGCTTACGCTTATATCGGTTCCTGCCCTTCAACCTACTGGCTCAACGACTATTACTTCGCAGTTGGTGCTACAAGCCGTGCCGACGGTACCATGCCAACCTACGAAGAAACCACTATGGGTTGCTACGATGCCATTTGGGACGACAACGCTTACAACACCGTTTCAGCCATCCCATTCATCGGCAACTTGGCCAGCAATGCTGCTGATGCCAACGGCAACACCTTGCACTGCAGCACCCTTTACTGCTGGCAGGCCTACCACGCCCTCGGCGATGGTTCCATCATGCCTTTCCGCGTTCAACCTACCGAAAACAACATCTCACACATGGCCATCGTTCCGATTGGCATGAGCACTTACGAAGTCAGCGCTGAACCTGGTTCATACGTTGCCCTCTCAAAGAACGGCGTCCTTCACGGCGCAGGCATGGTTGGTGAAACCGGCACACTCGAACTCGAAATCGAGCCTATCACCTCTGGCGGCAACTGCATCCTCTGCGTGACCAGCCCACGTTTCATCCCTTCAATCGAAGAAATCCCGGCTGCTGCTCTGGAAGGCGCTTACATTTCAGTCGATGAATACACTCCAGCCAATGCTCACGTCGGCGACGAAAGCAACCTCAACATCACCTTCAAGAACGTGGGTGCTGACCCAACAACCGGCACAACAACCGTTACCTTGAGCTGCGACGATCCTAACCTCACCATCACCAACGGCACTGCTTCATTCGGCGTTCTCGCTCCTGAAGAGACTGCTCAGCTGAATGGCTTCCGCTATCAGATTGCCCAAGGCGTTGCCGATGGCGCCACCTTCCGCATCAACACCACAGCTACCTGCGGTTCCGACACTTGGGAAGGCAAAGTGACCATCACTGCCGGTGAAGCCGTCTTGAACTTCGTTGATTTCAGTTATCCAGGCAGCTTCGTTCCTGGCGAAGACGTCACTGTCATTGCTAACTTCAAGAACACTGGCCACTACATGGCTACCAATGCTATCGCTTCGATTGCTTCGACAAGCCAATATGTCACCATTGATGTTCCTACAACAGAACTCGGCACCATCGACCCGGCAGGTACAGCTACCGCCGTGTTCCATGTCAATGTGGCTGCCAACTGCCCTGAAACCGAACAACTGCCTCTCACCTTCAGCATGGTTGCTGACGGTGGTCTCACAGCTGAAGGCACTGGCGTTCTGAAGAATGCTTGCCCAGTCATCTTCGACCTCGTTGACAGCTACGGCGATGGTTGGAACGGTGCCAAACTCCATGTGGTTTATAGCGACGGCACCCCAGCCGAAGACATGACCATCAGCAGCGGCAACAGCGCAACCTATACCCGCGAAATCGGGAATGGCGTTCATGTCACCGTGAATTTCGTTTCAGGACAATGGGATTCCGAATGTTCCTACAGCGTCAAGTATGAAGATGGCACCATCATCTACCAAGGCGGACACAACAACTGCGACTTCGACGTCAACTGCGCCGGCGGTCCTATCAGCGAAGACCTCTATCCAGTCGAAAACCTCGTTGCAAACCTTGAAGGCAACGTCGTAACCCTTACTTGGGATGCTCCTGAAAATGCCATCAGCTACAACATCTATCGCAACGGCATCATGATTGCTGAAGAAATCGCTGAAACGACATACCAAGAAGAAGTCGATGCAGAAATGACCAACAACTACGGTGTTACAGCCGTTTACGCTGAAGGCGAATCACTGCCAGAAACCGCGATAGTTGTCATCGACCTCGGAGTTGAAGAAAGCGAAACCGAATTCAACATCTATCCTAACCCTGTCAGCAACACCTTATATATAAATGGTGGCAATGCCGAATTCAGTTATGTCATGTACAACGGCATGGGTCAGCAAGTTGCTAACGGCACGGCTCAAGGCGCACAGCAAATCAGCGTCAGCGACATGAGCAAGGGCGTTTATTTCATCCGCATCACCTCCGGTTCACAAACCAGCATCCAAAAGGTTGTGGTTGAATAATACGTTTTTTCAATACTGAATGAAAAGCCTGCCTTCGGGCGGGCTTTTCTGTTTAATAATGACTGAATTTCAGAAAAATATGTAATTTTGTGCCAAATTCATTAGATAATGAGAAAGCACATTTTAACACTCATAGCCATCTTATTGACAATCAATTGCATTGCACAAGAATGGCACAATACAGGCAGTGAAAAAGCCACGGCCCCGAAAACAGAACTGATTTCAAGCAGTGAAAAACAAACCATTATACAATTCAAATTAGACGGATTTTACACGGCAGACGTTACAACGCCGCAAGGTGTCCAAAACATCATTTCAGCGCCCGAAATGGTTTCACGCCTCGAAGCAGGTTGCCCCGATTTGCCGCACTACCCTATTCCCGTCATCATTGGCGACAAAGCCGAGATGAAGGTTTCGGTTTCCAATTGCGAATACACTGATTTTGAAAATATTGAGATTGCTCCATCAAAAGGCAACCTCAGCCGTCAAGTCAATCCTGAAGATGTGCCTTACACCTACGGCGAGGTCTATCAGCAAAATACTTTCTATCCTGAAAAATCCGCCATACTCGATGCACCCTACATCAGCCGCGATTTCCGTGGACAGAACATTTTGGTTACGCCATTTGCCTATAATCCGGTCAGCAATACCTTGCGCGTCTTCACAAAAATGACCATCGTCATGGAAAAAGTGAGCGATAACGGTGAAAATCAGAAGATTGAAAGAAAATCAAACAGCATAAAAAGCGATGCCGAAATACAACATTACTATCAAAGACGCTTCATCAATTTCGGAAAGACAGGCGAAAAATACACTTTCATTGAAGACCGCGGCAAGATGCTGGTCATTTGTCCTGAGCAATATCAGGAAGCCATGCAGCCTTTCGTCGAATGGAAAAACATTTCCGGCAGGCCAACCGAAATGGTCAGCGTGACCGAGGCCGGCGGCAACAATACCGAAAACATAAAGTCCTATATCAGAAACAAATATCAGAACGACAACCTCGAATTTGTGCTGCTTGTCGGCGATTACAACGACATTACGCCATCCCCGATTTCAACGGGATACACCGACAGCTGGTTCGGCCAACTGGAAGGCAACGACCATTATATCGAAGTGTTTGTGGGCAGATTTTCAGTCGAAAGCGTTGCCGATGTCGAAAACCATGTCAACAAAGTGATTTATTACGAGCGCGATATGCCGGCAGGTTTGGATTGGTTGGACAAGGGCGTAGGCATCGGCTCGACCGACGGTCAAGGCATGGGCCACCACGGAGAATTGGACTGGCAGCACATTGATTTCATCCGCGACACCTTGATGCATTACACCTACACCGAGATTTCGCAGCGCTACGACCGTTACAACAACCCAACCGCCGCCCAATTAGACCAAGATTTCAACGCTGGTGCCGGCATTTGCAATTACTGCAACCACGGTTCCGAAACCAGTTGGTTTGTATGTAGTTACAACAACAATCATGTCAATAACCTGACCAACGATTACAAATGGCCTTTCATCATTTCCGTAGCCTGCCTGAATGGTAAATTCAACTATTATCAGCCTTGCTTTGCCGAGACCTGGATGCGCGCCAAAAACAACACCACGGGCGCACCGACCGGTGCCATCGGCGGCATTTTCTCCTGCATCAATCAATCGTGGGCACCACCGCAATACGGCCAGGACGAAATGAACGCCATCCTCACCGAATGGCGCGATGCCGACCTTTACAACCACACCATGGGCGGAACCATGCTCAACGGCAACGAGTACATCCTTGATGCCGCACCCAGCGACTACGGCATCACGCACGACACCTGGCTGCTCTTCGGCGACCCATCACTGCTGCTGCGCACCACCAATCCGACCGAAATGAACGTGACTTGCACACCCGATGTGCTGATGATCGGTTTGGACAAACTCAGCCTCACCACCGATATTGATTTCGGCATTGCAACGCTCAGCATCGATGGCGAAGTGCTTGCCTCAAGCTACATTCAGAACGGTGCTGCAGAACTCAATTTCAGTTCATTGCAAAACGTCGGCACGGCCACATTGACCATCATCGGCTACAACAAAGTGACTTACATGCACGACATGGAAATCGTGCCATTGGAAGGACCATTCGTCATGCTCGACACCTATTCCGTCAACGATGAAAACGGACAAATCGACTTTGATGAAACCACTGGACTCAACATCACCATCAAAAACGCTGGCGTTGAAAACGCAAGCGACATCACGGTTACATTATATTCAAATTCCGATTTCGTGGAAGTCATCGACAGCGTGGCACAAGTCGCTGCACTTGCCGTTGGCGAACATATTTCCATCAACGATTTGTTCACCCTGCAAACCGCCAACAACATAATTGACGAAACGACAGCCACTTTCACCTTGGTCTGTTCCTGTGCGCAAGGTTCGTGGACAAGCAGTTTCAATGCCGTTCTTCACGCACCATCATTGGCTTTGGCTGATGCCGCCACCACAGGCAGCAACACGCCTGGACAAAACGGAACCTTAATCATCAAAATCAAAAACGAAGGCAGCAGCACATCACCAAATGGCGTTTTGATTCCTTTCAGCAGCACCAACGACATTGTTTTCAACCACACATCCTATAGTTTTTCAAGTATTCCTGCCAATGGCCTCTCCACTATCGAAATGCCATTCAACATTAGCGGAAACGCCACCAATGGCACTGCCTACGAAATAGATTTCGTTGCTTCAACAGGACTTTATTCACTGAATGGCAGCACCTTAATCATCATTGGTGCAGACAAGGAAGACTTTGAGACCGGCGATTTTGAAAAATACAACTGGATGTTTAGCGGCAACAATTGGACAATCGTCAGCGACGAAGTCCACAGCGGAAGCTATGCCGCACGCTCGGGTGCCACAACCAACAACCACACATCCGACATGATTCTGACGATGCAAGTTGCCAACGAAGGCGAAATCAGTTTCTGGAAGAAGACATCATCGGAAACCAACTGCGACAAACTACTTTTCTACATCGACAATACCGAAATGGGCGCGTGGTCAGGCTTCCAAAACCAAGAATGGGGAAAAGCCATCTTCCCTATTTCAGCAGGCACCCACCTCTTGCGCTGGGTCTATTCGAAAGACGCTTCCTCTGCACAAGGCGAAGACTGCGCTTGGGTTGACGACATACAATTCCCGCCTACCTCGGTCATTTACAACATGCCACCCGTTGAGAACCTCATGGCAGCCGTCAACTGTAACACGGTCTCCTTGTCATGGGACGCCCTTTCATCAAACTACACCTATATCATTGAGCGCAACGGCTTCGAAGTAACGCGTCAAAGCAACACTCAATTCACCGAGACCTTAGCCGACGGCATTTATACCTACAGTGACTTTGCCACCGCCAACCAAGGCCATTATTCCGAACCGAGTTACGCTGTCGTTGAAGTCGGGGTGCTTTGCGTCGACGATATGGAAATCAAATTCAGCATTTACCCGAATCCGACACATGGAGAGCTGAATGTAAAGACAAATTGTGCTTCGTTCAACTATGCCATTTTCAACAGATTAGGGCAACTGATTGATTCAGGAAGTGCCATCGGCGGCCAGCAGATTGAGATCCGCGACCTTACCAAAGGACTTTATTTCATCCGCTTCGTTTCGGGCAAACAAACGGTGGTGAAGAAGATTCTGGTGGAATGATTAAACATCATACTTTCTTAGAAAAAACACTATTTTTGCAGCAATAATCACAATTCAACAACTATGAAAAAAGCATTTTTCACATTCATGCTCGCCGTTATGTCGGCTGCCGTTTTTGCGCAGCAATGGACGGGCATCATGAGCAGCAATCCATCAACCATCAAGGCACAGCTGATTTCCTCATCGGAAAACAGCATTAAGGTCAATGTGCAAGTTCCTGGCTTTTATGCCAATACGGTCACGACGCCACGCGGCGAAGCCAATGTGATTTCGGTTCCGAAAACCGTCAGCACCTTTGGCGCAGGCGAACCCAACCTCCCCATGATTGCCATTCCTGCCATCATCGGTGATGCACAACGTTACAGCATCCGCATCATCAATGCACAATATGCTGATTTTGAAATAAACGTGGCTCCATCAAAAGGCGATTTCCCACGCAGCATCAATCCTGATGACGTGCCTTACACCTACGGCGAAGCCTATAATCAAAACGCTTTTTTCCCTGACAATCAGATTGGTTTGTATGAACCATACATCTTGCGCGATTTCCGCGGACAAAACATGGTCATCTATCCTTTCGCATACAATCCTGCCACGCAGACTTTGCGCGTCTATTACGACCTGACCATTGAAATGTTCAGCGAAGGCATGGGCGGCGAAAACCAACTGACTCGCAAGTCGAGCAGCATCAGGATG
>CALGBV010000287.1 GCA_937884015.1 uncultured Bacteroidales bacterium | reverse complement strand
GTCACCGTCACCGCCGCGCCAAAGAACAACAGCTGGTTCGTGAACTGGACCGAAAATGGCGGACACGTCTCCTCCGAAAGCACCATCAGTTTCGACTTGACAGCTGACCGCTTCCTTGTAGCCAATTTCGGCAGAAATTACGATTTCACCGACAATTCCACTGGCCAGACGCTTTACTACAGAATCATCGATACAGAACACCGTTCTGTGAGACTGGTTGCGCCGAATGGCGATAACAGTAATGGATGGAATGACATCACCAAACCCACAGGAGAAATCACCCTGTCAGGAACCGTCAGACACAATAACACAACCTACACCGTCACGGAAATCGGCGACTATGCCTTCTACAAATGCGAAGATCTGACTGGTTCGCTCACCATTCCGAATTCCGTGACGGAAATCGGCGATTGGGCGTTTTATAACTGCATTCGCTTTAGCGGCACGCTCACCATCGGCAATTCCGTGAAAAGCATTGGAGATGATGCTTTCCGACGCTGTTCGGGCTTTACCGGCTCGCTCACCATTCCCAATTTCGTGACAAGCATTGGAACTTATGCTTTTGAAAATTGCTCTGGCTTCAACGGCACACTCACCATCGGCACTTCCGTGGATTACATTGGATATTATGCTTTTGGAAACTGTTCACACTTCACCGGTTCGCTCACCATCCCTAATTCCGTGAAAAGCATTGATACTGGTGCTTTTTATCAGTGTTCGGGTTTTACTGGTTCGCTCGTCATCCCCAATTCCGTGACAAGCATCGGAGGCTATGCGTTTTATTATTGCTCTGGGCTTAACGGGAAACTCACCATTGGCAACTCCGTGACAATCATTGGAAACAGGGCGTTTGAAGGTTGTTCCAAATTATTTGAGGTGATAAACCTTTCAAGTTTGAATATTGTAAAAGGATCTACAGACAACGGCTACGCCGCTTACTATGCGCTGTCGGTAATTACGGACCCAAGCGATAGCAAATTGGAGGAGTCTGGCGATTTCGTTTTCATCATTGCCGATGAAGCAAATTACCTCGTAAGCTACAAGGGAAACAGTACGCAACTAACACTTCCAGAATCATTCCATGACGAAAACTATGTGATTTACAAAAATGCTTTCAAGTATTGCACAGGCTTCACTGGTTCGCTCATCATCCCAAATTCCGTGACAAGCATCGGAGACTATGCGTTTTATTATTGCTCTGGATTTAACGGACAACTCATTATTGGCGATGCCGTGACCAGCATTGGTGACTATGCGTTTTATAAATGCTCTGGGTTTAACGGACAACTCACCCTTGGCGATGCCGTGACAAGCATTGGAAAAGGTGCTTTTGAAAACTGTTTAGGTTTTACCGGCTCGCTCACCATCCCCAATTCCGTAACAAGCATTGGAGAACAAGCTTTCAATGGTTGCTATAATCTTATCGGCACTCTCACCATTGGCTATTCTGTAGAAAGCATAGCAGACGAAGCTTTTTATGGATGCCGAAAACTAATGGAAGTAATAAACTTCTCGGAATTAGACATTGTGAAAGGAACCACCACCCACGGCCATGCCGCTTATTACGCAATAATTGTGAAAAATTCGGGATCCGCCGGCGAAATGGTGAATTATGGCGATTTCGTCTTCTATATTTCTGGCGGCAACAACTATCTCGTAGATTATAAGGGAAACGCCACGCAGTTGATTTTGCCCGATTCATACGAAGGACAAAATTATGCCATCGGCAATTATGCTTTTTCTGGTCGCAAAAACTTTACCGGATCGCTTATTATCCCGGAGTCGGTAACCGGCATTGGAGACAGGGCTTTCACTGGCTGTTCAGGCTTCACCGGATCGCTTATTATCCCGGAGTCGGTGATCAGCATTGGGAATGGTGTTTTTGAAGACTGTACTGGTTTCACCGGCTCACTTACCATTCCCAATTCCGTGACAAGCATCGGGTATGCTGCCTTTGAAGACTGTCACGGCTTAAACGGCTCGCTCACCATCGGCAATTCCGTGACAAGCATCGGAGAATATGCCTTTTATCGTTGTTTCGGACTTACCGGAACGCTGACTATCGGCAGTTCCGTAGAAAGCATCGGAGCACAGGCATTCGAGGAATGCATCAGATTGGCCGAAGTGATAAACTATTCATCGTTAAACATTGAGAAAGGTTCTGAGGATTATGGCGAGGCTGCCTATTATGCGTTGAAAGTGAAAACTTCCGGACCAAGCGAGTTAGTGAATTACGGCGACTTTGTCTTTTTCCCTCTTGAAGGCACAAATTACCTTATCGGATACACGGGAAGCGGCACGCAACTGACCTTGCCGGCTTCATATAATGGTGAAAACTATGTCATCAGCCATGGTGCTTTCTACAATCGCGGAGACCTCAGAGGAAAGCTCACCATTCCCGAGACAGTGACGAGCATTGGAGAACTTGCTTTTTATTATTGTGATGGTTTCACTGGTCCTCTCACCATTCCTAATTCTGTGAAAAGCATAGAATATGCGGCATTTATGTTGTGTACCGGATTATGTGGTTCGCTTACCATCGGCAGTTCCATGGAAAGCATTGGTGAAGATGCTTTCTGGAATTGCGATTTCACCAACATTATTTCCAAAGCAGAGGAGGCCCCAAGTTTGAGCTCTCATATCAGCAACAACACAAACATCGTTTATGTTCCATCAGGCACAAGAGAATCATACGAAAGCGCATGGGGCGAATATTTTTACACTTTCATTGAATACGATGGAGGAAGCTACCACTTCAACGGCACAACCGACAACAATTGGAGCACCTCCACCAACTGGGAGGAAAACGAAGTGCCAGCCCAGCACTGCCCAAGTGTGTTCATCAACGCCGACTGTCAAGTAAACACCAATGCCGAAGTTGGAGTCGTGAATGTTGCAGCAGACAAAACACTCACCGTCAATGAAAACTGCACTTTGACAGCAGACCTCATCACCCTTGAAGTTGGTGCGCAACTGATAGACAACGGAAGTATGGAATGCAGCAATTACACCATTATGAACGACATTGCAGGCTATGGCACTGGCGCAGGCAACTGGTATCTGATCTCATCGCCTGTGGATAAAAACGATTTTTATTGGATTCCTGGTGTGTTAACCTACCCGGAAGACACATACGACCTTTACCGTTTCGAGCAGGCAGGCGACGAGGAAGGCAATGAATGGATCAACAGAAAGTATGTAGAAGAAGTTTACGATGTGGAGTTCGGCCTTGAGAACCAGCGAGGCTACCTCTATGCCAACAAGAATGGCACGACTATCCTTTTCCGTGGAGATTTGGCCGCCACCGAAGCCAAGGAACTGGAATATGTTGAAGGCGTTGACTTCCCAGGCTTCAACCTCATCGGCAACCCCTACCCATGCAACACCCGCATCGGCAGAAGTTTCTACAGAATGAATACGGCTGGCACGGAACTCATTGCAGACGTTGCAGATGCTGAAATCGCACCATGCGAAGGCGTGTTCGTTCAAGCTCAAGGCACAGGCGAAAGCGTCACTTTCACTCCTTCTGCCACTCCAGCCACACGCAGCCTGCCTGCTGCAACCGTCGCACTCACCCTCTGCCAGGGCCGTAGTGCCGCCGCCATCGACCGCGCCATAGTGCGACTCGGCGAAGGCGACGTCCTCGGCAAGTATGTCGCCAAACGTGAAGGCGCGCTTACCGAGGAAAAGCTCGCCGCAGCGGGGTTCATCTAATGTTCGGAACAATAATTCTCGCGGTAGCGATTAAACTTTGGCCTCTCGGCGACTCCATTACCGAGGGAAGCAACAACTCCGCCAATTACCGCATTCCGCTTTGTCAAAAGCTGGAACAGGCGGGAGTTAGGGTGGAGACGGTCGGCTTCCGCACGCTCAAGAACGTCGACGGCAAGGGCGGCGAAATTCCCGAGCGCTGGTGGGCGCACACGGGGATTTCGGGACAACGCGCTATCTCCGGCGGCGGCAGGGCGGGCTATCTCGATTCGCTTGAACCGCTCGTCTATCAGGCGGGCTATCCCGACGTCATCGTTTTCAAGCTCGGATTCGTTCCATTCAGTGGACAGTATTTCGTCATCGAAGTTTGTAATAAAGGTAGCTCCCTTAATGGGAATGTACTTAATCAAATCACGTAATTTTTCGCGGATGTGCTCAAATTCATTTATACCGGCAGTATCGAGATAATCGGTATGAAGAATTTGATTTATAAGCTCTG
>CALGBV010000286.1 GCA_937884015.1 uncultured Bacteroidales bacterium | reverse complement strand
TCTCCATCTTCTTTGCTTGTCTTTCTATTTCTTTGGCACGCATTTCGAGGCTGTCAGCCCAAGCATCCCATTGCTCCTCGCTCCATTCTTCACGTGAGCCTTTGCTAATGCCTTGGGTTATGTCCTTCACCAGATTGCCCAAATCCTCATCGAGCTGTTCACGGGTATTTTTCAAAGTGTCGTTTTCGGTTACAATTGTCAAATCTTCAGATTCAGCAATGCCACGATTGCGATTCTGCTCCTGATTGAAAAACGGAGCGGCACTGCGCACTAAACGGGCATTTTCAGGCTCCTGCGGAATGTTTTCAACGCCTTTAAGTGCCCATTCATTACCTACACGTTCAAAAGTAAAAGCGGCACATCTTTGGCAAGTCCAAGAGAGAGTTGCATCCATAAATTCTGCAAATTGCCTAGTCTCATAAAGCCAACCTTCCGAATTTGGAGTATGCTGATTCACAGTTCCGTTTAGTACTTTAAGAACAGCCAATTCATCATCTTTTTGTCCATAACCATTGATTATGCTCACAGAATGTTTTAATTTTACAGCATTGTTAGTCCCTTTACCTTTAGTTTCAATCATCAAGGCATTGGCATTGCCGCGCAAAGTGACATCACCTGAACCATTGTTCCTCAAATAGATATTGGAACAAATGAGATTCAAATCGACATCACCCGATCCGTTTGAACAAATGGAAATGTTTTTCGCAACAATTTCATCGCGTGCAACGACATCGCCTACAGAATTGATTTCCAGATATTTCAGCATTGGCATCGTAACCTCGAAATCGTCGGTGCCCGAAAGATAGGCCACGCTGTCCTTCAATTCGAAATTCATGTTGTAGTGAACCGTTTCGTCATTCCATTTCACGGCAAATTTGTCACCTTGGTAAATGGTCACATCGCCTGTCGTGTTCACGACGATGGTGTTCACATTCGGGTTGCCGTCAATTTTGGTTTGATTGTCTTGCGCTTGCGCCATTCCTGCGGCAAAAAGCAGCAGCATTGTTGTAATAAATCCTGTTTTCATACGTTTATGTTTTGTTTGTTAGTGATCAGTTATCAAAATGAGATTCCCGTCCCCGCCTTCGCGGGAATGACGGCCTAAAAAAGGCCGTCTTTGAATCAAATTGTCAAATCATCCATAAGTCAAATTGTCAAATCATCCATAAGTCAAACTGTCTAATCGTCCATTTGTCTATCAAAAACACTCCTATTACGGCGAAAAGAAAGAAAAGTTACAACAAGGCAAAAATTTCCTACCTTTGCATTTTTAAAGCGAATCACTTTGAAGAAACTTTACCGATATATTGTCAAGTCGTTTTTGGGCACTTTCCTGTTCACGTTTTTCATCGTGATCTTCATTCTGCTCATGCAGTTTCTTTGGCTTTACATTGATGATATGGTAGGCAAAGGCCTGGAAACGAGCATTTTGCTAGAACTGTTTTTCTACATGAGCATCACTTTCGTGCCTATGGCCTTGCCTTTGGCCTTGCTTTTGGCTTCGTTGATGTGTTTCGGTAATTTCGGCGAGCACTACGAGCTGGTGGCCATGAAAGCATCGGGCATTTCGATATGGCGCGTCATGCGTCCGCTGATGTTCTTCTCGCTTTTCCTCAGCGGCATAGCCTTCGTTTTTTCCAACAGCATCATTCCCGTTGCCACGCTGAAAGCCAAGACTTTGCTTTTCGATGTGCGCAAACAGAAACTGGCTTTCGACATCAAGGAAGGCATTTATTACCGCGACATTGAGGATTACGTCATCTACATAAATAAGAAAGGTGACGACGGCAGCAGCATCTATGGCGTGAAGATTTACGACCACACGGCCCGCGAAGGCAACATCAAAATCATGAGCGCCGACTCAGGCATGATGGCCCTCAGTCCCAACCAGCGCAACATCATTTTCACGCTTTACAACGGCTACAACTACACCGATGTGACCACCAACGATGATTATAAAATCAAGCGGCCTTTCGAGCGCATGGCCTTCAAGCAAGAGCAAATCAAATTCAGCCTCGCCGATTTCGACATGACCCGCACAAGCGAAGACCTTTACAAGTCGTATCACGAGATGATGAACATCGACCAACTCAGTTCGGCCTTGGATTCGCTGGAAGTGAGGTATGCCGAGCGGCAGCAATTGTTCACCGAAAGTTTCGGGCGCCGTTTCAGCAACTACAACACGCGCCAGCCCGACAACTGCATCGTCAACCGCGACAGTCTTGCCGCCGACACCACGACCATTTTGCTTTGGCCGCTGATTGAAAACATCTATCCGGGGAATCACGCCGATGCCGTTGACATGGCCGTCGGATACGCGCAAAACGCCAAGGACAACGTCAGTTTCAACAGCGCCGACTTCAAGTCGCAAAACGAAAACATGCGCAAGCACCGCAAGGAGTGGCACAAAAAGTTCACGCTCAGCATTGCCTGCCTGATTTTCTTCTTCATCGGCGCACCTTTGGGCACCATTATCCGCAAGGGCGGTTTGGGTCTGCCGACCGTCATTTCCGTGCTGTTTTTCGTCGTCTACTGGGTCACTTCCATGACGGCGGAACGCATTGCCGTAGCCGGCGACCTGAACATGTTCATCGGCGTATGGCTTTCTTCCATCATACTCTTCCCCGTCGGCGTATTCCTCACGTTCAAAGCCACTTCCGACTCAGCCCTGCTTGATGCCGACAGTTGGAAAAACGCTTTCAAGAAACTTGCCGACCGTCATTCCAAAACGCAAAAGACATGAAAATACTACTTCTGTGCAACAAGCCCCCCTACCCCGCCACGGAAGGCGGCCCGATGGCCATGAACAGCATCGTGCAAGGATTGCTCAACGCAGGCCATCAAGTGAAAATACTTGCCGTAAACAACAAGAAATACAACGTGACCGAGGCCGACATTCCTGACGATTACAAGGCCAAGACCGGCATCGAACTGATTGATGTCGACCTGAGCATCAAGCCCGTGAATGCTTTCCTGAACCTTTTCACCAAGAAATCGTATCACGTTGAGCGCTTCATTTCGAAAGATTTCACAAAACGCCTGACAGAAGTTTTGAAAGAAGAACATTTCGACGTCGTTCAACTTGAAATGCTCTACATGGCACCTTACGTCGAAACCATCAGGGAACACTCCAAGGCACTCATCGTCTTGCGCGCCCACAACATCGAGCACAAGATTTGGGAACGCACCGCAAAGGAAACCAAATTCCTGCCTAAACGTTGGTATATCAACCATTTGGCCAAGACCTTGCGCGAATACGAGCTCAACGCTCTGGAGACCGTCGATGGCATTGCCGCCATCACGCGCAAAGATGCGGCTTTCTTCAGAAAATACTGCTCAAAGCCCATCATCGACATTCCGTATGGCGTTTATTCCGAGGAGTATGTGCCCAATTACGAGATTGACGACAAACCGCAATTCTATCATATCGGTTCCATGAACTGGATGCCCAACGAGGAAGGCATCAAATGGTTCATCGACGACATTTTGCCCGACACGGTAAAGAAAGTGCCCGATTTCGTCTATCATCTTGCCGGGCGCAACATGCCCGAATGGCTTAAAACACTGAAAAACGAACACGTTGATGTCATCGGCGAGGTGCCAAGTGCCAGGGAATTTGTAGCCAACCACGATGTGGCCATTGTCCCTTTGCTTTCGGGCAGCGGCATACGCATCAAAATCATCGAAT
>CALGBV010000285.1 GCA_937884015.1 uncultured Bacteroidales bacterium | reverse complement strand
GGTTCCTCACGATGAAACAATGCCTTACACGGTGCGTGTAGTAAGCGACATCCTCGAATCAAACGGTTCGTCATCAATGGCTTCCGTTTGCGGCGGCTGCCTTGCATTGATGGATGCAGGTGTCCCGATGCGCAGGCCTGTTGCAGGCGTTGCCATGGGCATGATTTCAGACAGCGAGACTGGCAAATACGCCATCCTGACTGATATTCTGGGCGATGAAGACCACCTCGGTGACATGGACTTCAAGGTCACTGGCACAAAGGACGGCATCACCGCTTGCCAAATGGACATCAAGGTTGACGGTCTGTCATACCAAGTGTTGGCTGAGGCTCTTGAACAGGCTCGCCAAGGCCGTCTACACATCCTCGGTGAAATGGCCAAGACCATCAGCGAACCTCGCAGCGACTATAAGGAATTCGTTCCACGCATTGAAACCATCTTCATTCCTAAGGAATTCATCGGTGCTGTCATCGGACCCGGCGGTAAAGTCATTCAGGAAATGCAGAAAGAGACCAACACCGTCATTTGCATCACGGAAGATGACAAGAAGGGCATTGTGGAAATCTCCTCACAGAATAAAGAAGACATTGAAGCTGCCAAGGCCAAGATCAGAGGCATCGTTGCTGTTCCTGAAGTTGGTGAAATCTACGATGGCAAGGTCACTTCCATCATGAGTTTCGGCGCTTTCGTTGAGATTCTCCCAGGCAAAGACGCCCTGCTGCACATCTCGGAAATCGACTGGAAACGCTTCGAAACCATGGAAGAAACCGGTCTGAAAGAAGGTGATCCTATCCAGGTGAAGCTCATCGAAATTGATGAAAAGACTGGCAAATACCGTCTGTCAAGAAGAGTCCTGTTGCCAAAACCGGAAGGTTACGAAGAAAGAAAACCTGCTCCACGCGGCAATGGCGGCAATAACCATGGTAACGGTGGCAACCGTAACAACGGAAACCACGGACATGGCAACGGAAACAACGGCGGTAACCGCGGTCCAAGAAGATAAACACACAAGCAAAACCAAGCACAAGATTGGACGGAAAGCCTAATCTTGTGCTTTAGCATAAACAACCATTATTAAGTTAAATCAAAACTAAATGAGGCAGTTAAAGATTACGAAGCAGGTTACCAACAGAGAGACCGCATCTCTCGACAAGTACCTGCAAGAGATTGGTAAAGTTGAGCTGATTTCAGCTGAAGAAGAAGTTGAACTCGCCCAACGTATCAAGCAAGGCGACAAGATTGCATTGGAAAAACTCACCAAAGCCAACCTTCGCTTTGTGGTCTCCGTAGCAAAACAGTATCAGAACCAAGGCCTCAGTCTTCCCGACTTAATCAACGAAGGCAACTTGGGACTGATAAAAGCCGCACAACGTTTCGACGAAACCAGAGGTTTTAAATTCATCTCCTATGCCGTGTGGTGGATCCGTCAGTCCATCCTACAGGCTTTGGCCGAACAATCGCGTATTGTCCGTCTTCCTCTGAACAAAATCGGTTCCATCAACAAAATCAACAAAACTTACGCAAAGTTAGAACAAGAGTTTGAACGTGAACCCAATGCAGAAGAAATCGCCGAAGTCCTCGACATTACGGAACAGGAAGTGAAGGAATCGATGAAAAACGCAGGCCGTCACATTTCGATGGACGCACCGCTCGTGCAAGATGAAGACAACACCATGTACGACGTGCTGAAAAGCGACGAGGCCCCGACACCAGAAACCGAACTTCTGTACGAGTCGTTACGCAAAGAAATTGACCGCGCCATCTCTACATTGACACAAAAGGAACAGGACGTCATCAGGCTTTATTTCGGCCTGAACGGCAGCCACCCCATGACACTTGAAGAGATTGGTGAAAAGTACGACCTGACCCGCGAGCGCGTGCGTCAGATTAAGGAAAAGGCCATACGCAGGT
>CALGBV010000284.1 GCA_937884015.1 uncultured Bacteroidales bacterium | reverse complement strand
ACTATGGCACAATTCGCATGGCCACCGTTGGTGACGAAACGACTTACACTTTCCCATTTGTTGCCACCCCAACCGACGAAATCCAAACAATCTCCCACCTAGTTCACGTCATCCGCGAAAAAAGAAATAAAGAAAACTAGCTTCGATTTTTCTTAGTGTAGATATCTTCTTTTTCGAGCTTTGCTCGAAGAGTATATTCTTTGCATTTTCCGTTGTTGCAATTCGCCGGCGTATAAGAATAATCACTACCTTCTTTACCAAGATTCAACCCATTCGGATCAGTAAACAGCACCGGATCCATTACGGTCAAATTCTCCTCGGAAATTTCTTGAGGATAATATCCTTTTTCGGCATAAAACTGTCCCAACTCGTTTTGTGCTTTCACATCGCCGGAATCGGCTTTTTGCATGAGTTTTTCATCGGCTTTCAAGGTGGTGCTTTCTTGCAACGGCTCAACATTGATGTTAAGGCAGGAAACCATGAAAAAAAGTCCCAATGCCGATAGGGTAAGAATTCTGATGCTATGGTTTGTCGTTTTATGCATCTTTAGCTCCTGATGATTTCAAAAGTGTTGTCCTTGTTCAGTTTGATGATGGTTGAGCTTTTCGGTTTGCCGAAAACATCGTGATAGAGTTGCACGGTGTAATCGACGGATTGCTTTACTTCTTCGGTTATGTCGTTGAATGTCAATGCTGACGGCTGACCGGAAAGATTGGCTGATGTCGAGGTGATGGGCTTGCCCAACTTCCGGATGATTTCCTTGCAGAAATCGTTTTCGACCACGCGGATGCACACCGATTTGTCGGCCGAGACATTCTTTGCGAGGTTTTTGCTTTCATCGTAGATGATGCTCAGCGGGCTAGTGGCGTGCTTTATCAAGTCGTAAGCTATGACTGGCACTTCCACGACATAATCCTTGAGTCGTTCAGCGCTGTCAATCAGAATGATAAGGCTTTTATTGGCGGGTCTTTTCTTGGCTTCGTACACTTTGTCGCAGGCCTTGCTGTTGGTGGCATCGCAACCGATGCCCCAGATGGTGTCGGTGGGGTAGAGAATGGTTTTACCGGCTTTCAAGGCTTCGACAGTCCTTTCGACTTCTTCTTCAAATGGTGTCATAATATGATGATTTTTATATGATTGTAAAAAATAGTGCTCTATTTAATAACGTTTTAAATTCAAAATAAGTTTACAAAAATACATTTTTTTGAATAATTATTGACCATTTGCGTTGAAGAAAAATTGCCATTTAGGTTTATGGAAATTTATCGTACCTTTGCATTTTCAATTTTTAATCATGCAGCATCAGAATTATTCTTTAAGACAGGTCGCCGAAATCATCAGTGCGCGGCTTGTCGGAAACGATGAAAACAGAGCAATCAGCGACTTGCTGATTGATAGCCGACAACTTGTTGCTGCCGACCATGCCTTGTTTTTCGCTTTGCAAAGCGCCCGCAACGATGGGCACAAATATATCCATGACTTATATGAAAAAGGTGTTCGCGCTTTTGTCGTGACGCAACTGCCAGATGAGCCTTTCGCCGATGCGGTTTTTCTTGTGGTCGGCGACACCTTGAAGGCTTTGCAGCAATTGGCGGCCTATCACCGTGCGCAGTTCGATATTCCGGTCATCGGCATCACGGGCAGCAACGGAAAAACGATTGTGAAAGAGTGGCTTACTCAGATTTTGAGTGCCGATTTCAATATCGTCCGCAGTCCGAAGAGTTATAATTCCCAGGTCGGCGTGCCGCTTTCGGTTTGGCAAATGAACGCTGAAAATCAGTTGGCTGTGTTTGAAGCAGGTATCTCGCAACCCGAAGAGATGATGCCTTTGCAAAATGTCATCAAGCCGACGATTGGCGTGTTCACCAACATCGGTCAGGCACATGATGAAAACTTCATCAGCCGTTTCCAGAAAGCGGGCGAGAAACTCAATTTATTTACGCAGGCGGAAAAACTGGTCTACTGCATGGATTATTTTGACATTCAGCAGGTTGTTATCCGTTCAGGCCTTGCTTCTAAAGTGAAATTGTTCACTTGGAGCCGCAAGTTTGAGGATGCCGATGTGTTTGTGAAATCGGTTCAGCAAAGCGAAAAGAATGCGGAAATCGTATGCATTTATCAGGGTTCAGCTCTGAATTTCACAATTCCGTTTGCCGATGATGCTTCGGTTGAAAACGCCATTCATTGCATTTGCGTGGCTTTGCTTTTGGGGTTGCAACCCGAGCTGATTGCGCAGCGTTTGCTTTCGCTGGCATCGGTAGCCATGCGCTTGGAAATCAAGTCGGGCATCAACAACTGCACGATTATCAACGACTATTACAATTCCGATGTCAATTCCTTGGCCATCGCCTTGGATGTGATGAATCAGCAGCGGCAGCACAAGCGCAAGGTATTGGTCTTGTCCGACATTTTGCAAAGTGGCCGCAACGAATATGATTTGTATGCTGAGATTGCGCACCTTTTGGAAAAGAAAAACGTGGATATGCTGGTCGGCATTGGCGAGGCCATTTCTCGTCAGGCCAAGCAGTTTGCCATGGAAAGTTATTTCTATGCCAATGTCGGTGATTTTCTCACGCATTTTCCTTTCTCGAAATTCAACAACCAGACGATTTTGCTGAAAGGTGCGCGTGCCTTTGAGTTTGAGCAGATCAGCAAGGAATTGCAGGAAAAGGCACATGAGACCGTTCTGGAAATCAACTTCAACAATCTGGTCAGCAATTATAATTATTACCGTTCGAAGATCAAGCCTGAGACCAAACTGATGGTCATGGTGAAGGCTTTCGGCTACGGCAGCGGCAATTTCGAAGTGTCGAACATCATGCAGTTCCGCCGTGCCGATTATTTGACTGTGGCTTTTGCCGATGAGGGCGTCGAACTGCGCCGTGCGGGTATCAATCTGCCTATCATGGTGATGAGCCCTGAGGTGAACAGTTATGACAACATCATAAAATACCATTTGGAGCCGGAGGTGTTCAGTTTCCGCAACCTCACGATGATTGAAAACGCGATGGAAAACATGGCTTTGCCGGAAGCGCATCCGCTGAATATCCATATTAAATTGGATACGGGAATGCACCGTTTGGGCTTTTCGAAAAACGAGATTCCTGAACTCATTCAGCGCATCAAAGCCAATCCGATGTTGCGTGTGGCGAGTGTGTTCTCGCATTTGGCCACGGCCGACAATCCATCGGAAGACGAGTTTACGCTGAGCCAAATTCATTGCTTCGAAGAAGGCAGCCAGATGATTGTGGATGCGTTTCCGTATAAGGTCTTGCGCCACATTCTGAATACGGCTGGCATCACGCGATTCACTAAATATCAGTTCGATATGGTGCGTCTCGGCATTGGCTTGTACGGCGTTCCGACCTGCGAAGCCGACAAGGATTTTCTGCAGCCTGTGGTTTCGCTGAAGACTACCATCAACCAGATAAAGAACATCCCGGCCGGCGATAGCATTGGCTACAATCGACATGGCCGCGCCGAAAAGGATATGCGTATCGGCATCATCCCGATTGGCTATGCCGACGGCTTGTCGCGTCTGCTTGGCAACGGCAACGGCAAATTCTACATCAACGGTCAGCAAGTGAAGGTGATTGGCGATATTTGCATGGATATGTGCATGTTAGACCTTACCGATGTGGAGGCACAGGAAGGCGACACTGTCGTCATTTTCGATGCCGAACACAGCATTTTCGATATTGCAAAGGCTTGTCAGACCATTCCTTACGAAATCATGACGAGCATTTCGCAACGAGTGAAACGAATCTATTATCAAGAATAAAATGAAAAAAATAAACTTATTTCTGATGGCGGCAAGCCTGTTGCTTTGCGCCTGTAACCAAATCACAATCAATGGCAGTTATGACATTATTCCTGCCCCGAAGGAAATCCAATTGGATGGAGATGAAACGTTTTCGTTCAATGCCAAGACGAAAATCTACTATCCTGCCGGCAACGAAGACTTGCACTGTAATGCGGAGTTTCTTTCGGATTATATCAACGACATGGTGCAGTTCCGCCTTGAAGTCTGCGAAATTCAGGGTGAGGTGAACGATGGCATTTGCCTGCTTACCGTCCCTGGTTATTTCGCTGAACCTGAATCCTACGAAATCAAGGTCATGCCGAAGCAAATCATCGTGACGGGCGAAGATGCCGCTGGCGTTTTCTATGGCATTCAGGCTTTGCGCAAGTCGCTGCCTGTCGTCAGGGTAGAGGCTGGAAACATTAAGAATAACATTGCCTTGCCATGCGCTACCATCACTGATTATCCGCGTTTCCATTACCGTGGCATGCACCTCGACCCAGCGCGCCATTTCTTCACGATGGATTCGGTGAAAATCTATCTCGACATGATGGCCATGCACAACATGAACACTTTCCATTTCCACATTACCGACGACCAAGGCTGGCGCATGGAAATCAAGAAATATCCCGAACTGACGCAAGTCGGTGCCTATCGTAACGGAACCGTAATTGGTCATAATTCAGGTGTTTACGATACAATCCGTCATGGCGGTTTCTATACGCAGGACGAGTTGCGCGACTTGGTGCAATATGCCGCCGACCGTTATATCACCATCATTCCTGAAATCGACTTGCCAGGTCACATGCAGGCGGCTTTGGCCACTTATCCAGAATTGGGTTGCACGGGCGGTCCTTACGAGGTGTGGCAGCAATGGGGCGTTTCGGAAGATGTGCTTTGTGCTGGCAATGAGGAGGCCATGCTCTTTTTGGAGGATGTGCTGAACGAGGTGATGGATGTGTTTCCATCTGAAATCATCCACATTGGTGGTGATGAATGCCCGAAAGTGCGTTGGCACGACTGCCCGAAGTGTCAGGCGAAGATTAAGGAATTGGGTGTCAAGGCAAACGGCAAGTTTTCCGCTGAGGATTTCTTGCAGAGTTATGTGATGACGCGTATGGAAAATCTCATCGAAAGCCGTGGCCGTCGCATTCTCGGATGGGACGAAATTCTTGAAGGAGAAGTGGCTGAAAACGCCATCATTATGAGTTGGCGCGGCGAAGAAGGCGGCATTACGGCTGCACAAAGCGGTCACGATGTGGTGATGGTGCCTTGCGGTTACCTTTATTTCGATTATTATCAGACCGACGACACCGAAAACGAACCTCTGGCCATTGGCGGTTATGTTCCGGTCGAGAATGTCTATAACTACGAGCCTATTCCATCTGCTTTAACTCCTGAACAACAGCAACATGTCTTGGGCGTGCAGGCCAACATCTGGACGGAATACATCAAGACGTTCCGTCATGTGCAGTATATGGCTTTGCCGCGTATGGCTGCCTTGAGCGAAATTCAATGGTGTCTGCCCGAACAAAAGGATTACGACTCGTTTGCCAACCGCTGCTTCGGCATGACACGGCTTTATGATTTGTATGGCTACAATTACGCCAAACATATTTTTGACCTGAAACCCAAGATGGAATCGCATCCCGATGAAGGTTATATCGAAGTCGAACTGACAAAATTCGGTGCTGGCGAAATCCGCTATACCCTCGATGGTTCCGACCCGATGCAAGGCATCATCTATACTGAGCCTATCCATTTGACTGAAAGTTGCGACTTGCGTGCCATCGTGGTGCGTGAGCAGGGCAATGGCCGCGAATACAGCACGCATTTCGATTTCAGCCAGTTGACCATGAAGCCAATCATCCTGAATCATGAACCGAGTCCGAGTTATGCTTTTGGCGGTGCTTCTACCTTGAACGATGGCTTGAAAGGTAATGGCAACTACCGCACGGGTCGTTGGTTAGGCTTTTGGGAATGTCCCTGCGAGGCTGTTTTCGATTTGAAAGGCAGTAAGGAACTCAGCCGTCTGCGTTTCAATGTCAACATAAATAAAGGCGATTGGATTTACAACCCGAAGAGCGCAAGCGTTTACGTCTCCAACGACGGCAGCCATTTTGAGGAAATCGCCCATGCCGATTATCCTATTGTCGCTCAAGACGAAAAGGATGGCGTGCAGACATACGAACTGGAATTCAATCCCGTAAGCGCCCTTTATGTGATGGTGCGCATCGAGCCTAACATGCTGCCCGAAACCCACGAAGCCTACGGCAATCCGGCTTGGCTTTTCGTGGATGAGATTGAGATGGAATGAGAAATGTCCTGAATTTTATGATTCACCGACCTGTAGAGACGCGATTCATCGCGTCTGAATGAACAAAAAGCGCTGCAATAATTCAATCATTTGAGCGTTATTCGTGCATAAATGCCCGATAGTATGAAAAGATTGTATCTTGCTTTAATGCTCTTGCTGTGCGCCGTTCCGCTTTTCGCGCAGGACGATTTGGATGAGAAAAGGATTGCTGCTATTGAATCCTACATGTCGAATGACTTTCAAAAGACCTGCTCGGCTTATTCCGCTTTGGATTCCATAGAACCGATTGCCTATTACTATGATTTGTGGAGGTATTATGTTTCTTGCGAGATGCTTTATGATTCAGTCAAAAGTAAGGATTTGGTTTTCAGATTGGTAAAGAATCGTGGTTTTGAAAGAAGAAGCATTAATCAACAGTTTTTTGACGATCGCAAATTGCGCGAAAGACCCTATTGGCCTCAATTGGATTCGATTATTAGCCTTGCAGAAAACAAAAGATGCCAGCCGTTCATTGATTCATTGGCAAAGATGGCTGAAATAGATCAGGCCATTAGAAAAGAGCCGTGGTCGGAAGAGAGAAGCCGGCAGATGTCGATGATTGATTCAACAAATACTGCCAAGCTTCAGGCATTGGTTGCCCAATATGGTTTCCCTACTTGGGAATTGGTGGGGCGTGATGCTTCGTATAATGCTTGGCTGATAGCACAACATTCATGGTCGTATCTGCCTTGGTATTATGAACACTATAAGGATGCGGTAAAAAACAATAACGCTG
>CALGBV010000283.1 GCA_937884015.1 uncultured Bacteroidales bacterium | reverse complement strand
TCACTTTTTGTACTCATCGTGCTGATTCTCTCCTATTTAGACATTTTCATCGCGCTGCTCACCTTCATGCCGATGTTTTTCAGCTGGTATGTGGTGCAAGGCATGATGGCCATTTTGGGCATCGACTTCAACATTTTGAATATTGTCATCTCCTCTTTCATCTTTGGCATAGGAGTTGATTACAGCATCTTCGTCATGGACGGACTCATCGACAGGGAACGCGGCGGCAATGACAAACTGCTGGTATGCCACAAGACAGCCATTCTGTTCTCGGCTTTCGTGCTGCTCACAGTGGTCATCTCGCTGCTTTTCTCCATCCATCCGGCCATCTATTCAATTGGCGTGACGACCATCATCGGCATGGTGGCTACCCTGCTGATAACGCACACCTTGGAACCGCTGCTGTTCCGCCTTTTGATGAAAAGCAAATGGATGCGTGACCGTATCGTAAACAAAAAATTCAAATCATAATCAAACACAACAAAAATGAAAAACAGACGGATTTTTACCTTAATCGTTTTATTTACTGCTTCACTTTTCACTTTCAATGTCAACGCACAACAGTCCGATGCATTGCTTGATAAAATCGAGCAATCAAACCAACAGCTGAAAAACCGCAAAGGCAATTTCAACGAAGTGCGTCAGCCCGTGGGCAAAGCCGAACAAAAACTTGACGGCGAGCTCATTTACGAAGCCCCTGCCACCCTCACGATGAACTATTCCGACCCAAACGAATACTTTTCCATCAACGCCAACACCATGTCGCTGAAACGCGAAGGCAAAGCAAAAAAATTCGACCTCGCCAAAAACAAGCCAATGAAGACCTTGAGCCAGTTGCTGCTGTCATCGTTCAATGGCAAGTTGCGTGATTTGGCCACCGCCGTCGGTTCCTCATTGAATGTTGAAGAGACCAAGGAAGCCATAATTGCCACCTTGGAAGCACAGAAAAAATCGGTGAAAGGCTATTCGAAAGTCATCCTGAAATACGACCCAAAGACCTATCATTTGCTCAACATGGTCATGGAGGAATTCGATGGTTCCGTCACGACCTACACCTGGGAATAAGTCATGTTGCAAAAAGCAAAAATTCTTATAATCATTTTGTTATCAACGTTTTCCCTTTCGGCATTTGCCCAAAAGGGAATTCTTGATTCCATTCGGACCGTCAACCAAGCCATCAAGACCGTTGAAGGGACGGTTATCGAAAAGCAGTATCTGCACTCAGGAAAAACGAAAAACTGCGAAGGAAAATTATATCTGACAGCTCCTAACTGTTTTTCCATTCATTTCGAAAACGACGACCAGATTATCATCAATGCCGACAAGATGTATTTCGATCACGGCATGTTTCACGGCAATTTCAACCCGAAGAGGAACAGGATGATGAACAGCATCAGGTGTCTTCTGCTCTATTCGTTTCAAGGCAAATGTCAGGAACTGGCCGACGAATGTAACTACTACATGAAAACGGAAAAGAAGAACAACGAATACGTTGTCACTTTGACTCCCAAGAGAAAGAAACTGCTGGATTTCAGTCTCGTAGTGTTACATTATACCCTATCCTACAACCTGCAGGAAATAGAATACACCGCCACTGTCGACGACCATTCGTCCTACACCATCCGAAATGTGAAATACAATGGTCCGATAAAGAAAGAGATTTTCCAATTTTAATAGTAGAGACGTAGCGCTACGTCTCTACTTTGTTTTACGCATACAACGACCGCAAGTCATCAGTGGTCAAGCCGTTGAAGTCACCGGAACTCATGAACGCGCCGATAATGTTCTGTTTTGGCGATTCGGCGAGCAAAGCCATCAGTTCGGCCTTGTTGTGAACTACCTTCAGATCACTGCGGCCAAAGCCGGCCATGATTCTCTCGTCAGGCATCAGTTCCAGTTTCTTGATGGCCACAGCATGCGGGTCATAGAACACGATAGCTTGATCGGCGACATTCAAGGCATCGCGGTAATGGTCGATGAAGACCTCGCTCAAACTGCTATAGGTGTGCAGTTCAAACACGGCAAGCAGATGATGTTTCGGAAACTGCTCACGCAAAGCCTTGACTGATGCGTTGACCTTTGAAGGCGCATGGGCGAAATCGCGGAAAATGTAATTGCCTTTATTGCTTGCTGAGCCTGTCGAAGCAACAGAAGCAGTCGAAGGACCAAACAATAATTCCAAGCGCCTTGCTGCACCTTTGAATGATGCAATGGCCTCATAAAATTGTGCATCGCTAACACCCAACTGCTGACAGACCAAACGTGCCGCGTTGATGTTCTTCATGTTGTGACTGCCGAAAACGCCAACCTCTCTCCTACTGCCGTCAGGCAAAATCAAACTCGTACGAATGCCATCATTCTCAAACGGATGCACACCATAGCCGTAAGTCTTGACTTTTGCGCCTTGCGCTATCTTTTCCGCTTCGGTATCCGTGCCGTCATAAATCAGGCAGCCGCCCGGTTCGATAGTATTGACAAAAATGCGGAACTGGTCTAAATAGCAGTCAAAAGTCGGGAAGACATTGACATGGTCCCAGCCAATGCCGCTGATGACGGCAATATTAGGATGATAATGATGGAACTTCGGCACACGATCGATAGGCGAAGTGAGATACTCATCGCCTTCCATCACCATGTATTTTGACGTTTCGCTCAGACGCACCATCACATCGAAGCCTTCCAGTTGCGCGCCCACCATGAAATCCGTCTCGATGCCGACCTGTTTCAGCACATGCAAAATCATGGAAGTGATGGTCGTCTTGCCGTGGCTGCCGCCAATGACAATACGCGTCTTGTCCTTGCTCTGCTCGTAGAGATACTCCGGATAGGAATACACCTTCAGGCCCAGTTCCTGCGCACGGACCAATTCCGGATTGTCGATGCGGGCATGCATGCCTAAGATAACGGCATCATACGAACTATCGAGTTTTTCGGGATACCAGCCCCATTTTTCAGGCAGGATGCCTTCGTTGGCGAGGCGCGTTTTCGATGGCTCGAAGATTTCGTCGTCCGAACCCGTTACTTCATAACCCTTGCGGTGCAAGGCAATGGCAAGGTTGTGCATGGCACTGCCGCCTATGGCGATAAAATGAACTTTTTTCATTGCAGTAAAATTTGCGGTAAAGATAGGAAAAAAGTAAAGAGTAATGCTCAAATAAGCTTATTTTTGCAACCGCAATGAAAAACCCACTAAATAAATCCATCCTACGCCTCGCCATTCCCAACATTATCAGCAACATAACCGTTCCGCTGCTGGGTTTGGTCGACATGATGCTCATGGGGCATCTTGACTCGGTGGCTTATATTGGCGCCATCGGTCTGGGCGGCACCATTTTCAGCGTGATGTATTCCGTTTTCAGCTTCATGCGTGCCGGAACCACGGGTTTCACGGCGCAATCGCTCGGTGCTGGCGACCAACAGGAAATCTCCTATTCGCTCTACCGATCGCTTTGCATCGCACTGATTGCCACCGTCATAGTACTCGGGTTGCAAAACCCAATTGAATGGATTAGCATGAAATTGCTTAACGGCAGCGAAGACGTGCTGCGCTACACCGCCGACTATTTCTACGTAAGGATTTGGGCAGCGCCCGCCGTGCTCTGCCTTTATGCTTTCAACGGCTGGTTCATCGGGATGCAGAACACCACCGTCCCAATGGTCATTGCCATACTCATCAACGTGGTGAACATTGCCGCAAGCATATTCTGTGTCAGCAAATTAGGCATGGGCGTGCAAGGCGTCGCCTTGGGAACGGTCGTTGCGCAATACTGCGGTTTGGCCACGGCACTCATTTTCCTTTTCGCCAAATACCGTAAATATCTCATTCCAATCAAGAAAGAGATTCTGCTACAAACCGACAAGCTGAAACGCTTCTTCAAGGTCAACACGGATTTCATGATCCGCAGCATTCTGTTGATTTTAAGCATCGCCTTCTTCACCAACCAATCCGCCAAACTGGGTGATGATGTGCTGGCCGTCAACATGATATTGATGCAGTTCTTCTACATCTTCTCTTATTTCACCGATGGTTTTGCCTACGCAGGCGAAGCGCTCGTTGGCAAATTCACGGGAGCTAACGACAAAGTGCAGCTAAAAAAGACCGTGAGGCTGCTCCTCACCTGGGGCCTTTGCCTGAGCCTGCCTTTCACCTTATTATATTGGTTCTTCCCCGACACTTTCATCGGCCTCATCTCCGACCAAACGGAAGTCATCGAGCAGGCTCGGCCTTATCATATCTACATGATTATCATTCCAATCATTACATTTGAGGCCTTCATTTGGGACGGCATCTACATTGGTGCCACGGCAGCACGCGCCATCCGCAACACAATGATTATTGCCTCCATTTTCGTCTTTCTGCCGGCCTGGTATTTCCTCATGCCCGCCTTCGGAAATCATGGCCTTTGGATTGCCTTCTTGCTTTTCATGCTCGCACGTGGCGTCACGATGACGCTCATGTCGAAGAAAGCGATTGGATTATAAGGAATATCTCAATGCAAACGTTTCTTGTAGACAATGAAAACTTCATTTTTAATCCAGTCGCGCAATTGTCGCATGGAATCCATGTCTTGGCAGGTGATTTCCGGATTTAGAAAAGCCATTCGAGCTGCATTGATTTGGAAACCTTCATCTGCATCCCCAATTATTATCAGGAAATCAAATGAATTCAGGGCGTCTTTATCAAAGACTTTTGGCTTTGCGGCTGACAAATCTATGAGGCATTCTTTCATGGCTGCAACCGCCAATGCCTGAATGTTTTCCGAAGGACTAATTCCGGCCGAAACGACTTCCAGTTTCTGCGAATAATCGCGCAAAAAGGCGGCGGCCATTGGCCCGCAACAATCATCATGCTCTGTCAAGACAAGTATTTTCATTGTGTCTAATTTGCTTTGCAAAAATACATTTAAAACGGATATAGTAAGTTTTTTGCTTCAAATTCATTATTATTGTATGGGATTTACTATCTTTGCGGCCTAAAATTTAAAATATTAAACACATTAAAATATGGGAAGAGCATTTGAATACCGCAAAGCGGCAAAAATGAAAAGATGGGGACACATGTCACGCGTGTTTCCTAAATTAGGTAAGTTGATCACCATCGCAGCCAAGGAAGGCGGCCCAGATCCTGACATGAACCCTAAACTGCGTCAGGCCATCCAGAACGCTAAGGCTGAAAACATGCCTAAGGACAACATCGATGCCGCCATCAAGCGCGCCACCGATAAAGATGCTGCTAACCTCGTGGAAATCACCTACGAAGGTAAGGGACCTTTCGGCATCCAGTGCATGGTTGAATGTGCTACCGACAACACAACCCGTACCGTTGCCAATGTGAAGTCGTACTTCAACAAGTGCGGCGGCAGTTTCCTGCCTATCGGCTCACTTGAATTCATGTTCACCAGAAAGGCTGTCTTCGAAATCGAAATGCCAGCCGGTATGGAAAAAGACGACCTCGAACTTGAATTGATTGACTTCGGTCTGGACGAAATCACACAAGAAACCGACGAAGAGGAAGAAACCACAACAACGACCGTCTACACTGCTTGGACTGACTACGGCACCATGCACGACGCTCTGGAAGAACGCAAAATCAACATCGTGAAGGCTAACCTCCAGCGTTTCCCAAACAGCACCGTCAGCTTCACTGACGAACAGATGGTTGAAATCGAAAAGTTCCTCGACAAGCTTGATGAAGACGAAGATATCCAGGCTGTCTACACAAATATGGAATAATTCACAACACATTGTTGAAAAATCATTTTAGCACTGGTATCTTCCAGTGCTATTTTTATTTATTTGCAAAAAAATCCATACTTTTGCAGCATATTCATAAATGATAAGAAAAAATGAGTTTATCAGAAGAAATCCTTTCAAGAACCATTGCCCTATCGCAACAAGAAGTCAACTTTACAGAAACAAGCGACATAAACGAAATAAACAAATTAGATGACGGATTGAACAGTATCGTCCTCAGTGCCACAGTGTTTCACATTGGTTTGAAAAATATTCCATATCTTATAAAAAACGAAGGAAAACGTGCCGCAGTCAAAGCTTACAAAGCCTACCATCAGGTTTTACAGCTGTTTGCTGACGAAACCGAAGGGCATTTGATTGACTACGATAGCAAAAGTTTCCTGATCATTTACCCAACGACTCACAAGGAAATAAGCAATATTGTCGAAAGCGCATTGAAACTGAGCTATATACTTGGAAAACTATTGTCGAAAAAAATTGAGCAATTTGGTAAAACAGACTTTTCCATCGGCATCGACCACGGCAGAATTATGGGCGTGAAGAGCAACAACGGCAATCATTGGTACGGCACCTGCATTGACAAGGCTGCCACCATCGGGTCACTTTGCCTCAAACCTTCATACGTAGGAGTTTCCGGACTCATTTACAGCGAATTAGACGACAAAATAAAAGTTCACACCAACCACATCCTCGGCATTCCGAAGAAAGAAAACGCTTGGCAAAAGGGCAGTTACCAATTCGAAAACGAGCACAAGCATTTCTACACCACGCACCACACCATAGAAGTCGAGTAGATTTTTCATATAAAATTTATCATCTTTACGCAATTGGTTGTATCTTTGTACGTTATTAAACAAAAGTGCGATTCATGCGTAAACCGAAACTTCTGATTACAGTCATTCTATTGGTTATCAACATTATAGCCAACAGTTCGATAGTATCTGCACAAAATTCGGGTCGTTTCATTACGCCACAAATCGACTCCATACTCCGCAACACGCTCGATTATCTGGAAATCAGGAACTCCCTAATCAAACAACAATACGACATCCGACAAAAGGAAAGGCAAATTGGCAAGACCCTCAGCGTGCTCAACAAGCACAACAATGAAATTGTCGGTGAACGCCAGTCTATCGAAAGCGAACTGG
>CALGBV010000282.1 GCA_937884015.1 uncultured Bacteroidales bacterium | reverse complement strand
CTCTCGGTTTATGCCAAGAAGCAGTGCGAGTTCAATCGCATGGCACAGCAGCATAAGCTGAACCTCTGATCATCTTTATCTTCTAATCCTTAAAAACTCAAAATTATGGCGATAGATTTTTCATTCCTTGAGAATGCAGCACCCAAGCCACAGGAACCGGAAGCTCCTAAATCAGCAGCAGCTTCAGCTAGACTTCTATTAAAAGATCTAAGTCTTGATAATACTGTTATTGTAACATTATCTTTTGTAATAACAGGCTGTGGTGCAAAATCGGCAACCTGCTCTTTTAAAGATACCTTCTTAACAACTCTATAGAATACTGGAACCTTAAAGTGAAGACCCGCATTCCATGTTTCTTTATATTTACCTAATCTTTCAATAATCATAACTTCTGCCTGTTGAACAATTTTTGCACCTTTTATAAGTTTACCGTTTTCATCACGTGACGGAAGTTCGACAAGAAACGGATTCACCTTTCCGTTGCTGAAATCTTCTCCGACAACAAGATATACTCCGTTTTTTATATCTGTAAAAACAGCTTGCCCGTTTATATCGGTTGACTTTTCATAAACAGGTGAGATGTTATTTTTTTCTGCGTAAAATTTGAATTTGTCGGCATAATCAGGCACAACGCGGTTCAGCAAGCCTTGCATGGCGATGATTTCAGAATCCGTTTCTGGTCTTGCGCATGAAACGCAGAGCAAAAGTCCGATAAAGGCAAAAAGTAAGTTTCTTCTCATAGCGAAATTATTTTGATGCACAAAAATAAGAATCTGAATGATAGGAATGTCAGAATTTTAGTATTTTTGACGAAAATTTATCAACTATGAAAAAATATATGATTTTACTTTGCGCCATTATGATGGCCTTCGCATCCTGCAAAAAGGACAACCCAAATAACGAAGACAATCTCAACGACCATCCTGAGGGAGTGCTTGACACTACTACTTACAGAATTGGTGACAACTATCTGGATCAAGGTATTGTATTTCAGACTAATTCGGGTGGCAAACACGGCCTGATAGTCTCGTTTGATGAAGCCCACCTTGACTGGTGCGTCGAAAACCAATTGTCGACCATAACCAATGCGACCAATGCTTCGGACGGTTGGAATAATGTCAACGCCATTGTTTCAAAACCGAATTGGAAAGAGAATTTCCCTGCTGTGGCTTGGGCGGTAAGTAAAAACAAAAACTACACCAACGGACAGATTCAGTCAAAGCAATGGTATCTGCCTGCAAAGAACGAATTGAGAAACTTATTGCTCAACCAGGAGAAAGTCAATCAGACACTTTCCGACATGGGTTACTCGACTTTGATGAAAAAAACCTATTGGTCGAGCACCGAGGCCAATGCAGGAAACGCCGTTTCGGAACGTTGGAACGGAACCGAAGTCATGCAAGCCGACTCGCTGAAAACCAACCAGTTTTATGTAAGAGCCATCAAGTCGTTCTGATTTTATGCAAGCAAAAGATAAATTCATGCAAATGGCCATTGATGAAGCCTTGTTAGGCATCAACGAAGGCCACGGAGGACCTTTTGGCACCGTCATCGTCAAAGATGGCGAAGTCATTGGCCGAGGACATAATAAAGTTCTGAAAAACAACGACCCGACCTGCCACGGCGAAATTGATGCCATCCGCCACGCTGCTGCCGTTTTGGGCACTTTCGACCTGACAGGCTGCACTCTGTACACCACCGGCGAGCCTTGCCACATGTGCCTTTGCGCCTGTATGTGGGCCAACATCGACCATATCTATTATGGCTGCACCATCGAAGACAACGGCATGATTGGCTTCCGCGACGACAAATTCGACCAGATTTTCAGCGGCAGAGACAAACTCACCCATTTTATGGAAGAACTCGACCGCGAAGCCTGCCTGGAACTTTTTGCGCAGTATTCATCGATGCAGCATGAGCTGTATTAAACAAAATCAGAAATGAACATATTCAAAAATATCAAAG
Organism: uncultured Bacteroidales bacterium; assembly: GCA_937884015.1. Lineage (GTDB taxonomy): Bacteria > Bacteroidota > Bacteroidia > Bacteroidales > F082 > Limimorpha. The sequence goes on along the minus strand of CALGBV010000282.1, from coordinate 917 downwards.
TCATAGCTTTCGATGCCGATGACACTTTGTGGGACAATGAGTCTTATTTTCAGCAAGTTGAGAAAGACATGTGCCGTGTACTTGAAAAGTATGCTCCTGCCGATGAAGTCTCGAAAAGCCTTTTTGCCACCGAAATGGCCAATATGGAAGACTACGGTTACGGTGCCATGGCGTTTACGCTTTCGCTGGTCGAGAATGCCATAAAGGTATCGAAGGGCAAGGCCACCGACGACGAGATTCTGCAAGTGCTCAATTTAGGCAGGTCACTGCTGCATCTGAAAGCCACGCCTTTGGCAGGTGTTGAAGAAGGCTTGTCGGCACTGAAAGGCAAATTCCGCATGGTGCTTTTCACCAAAGGCGAACTCTTGACCCAGGAACACAAGCTGCAACGTTCCGGCTTGCTGCCTTATTTTGAAAAGGTCGTCATTGTGTCGGACAAAAAGGAAAAGCAATATCTGGAATTATGCAACGACCTGAACATCAATCCGGAAGAACTGCTTATGGTGGGTAACTCGCTGAAATCGGACATCAGGCCAGCATTGGAAATCGGGGCTTTTGCCGTTCACGTTCCTTTTGAAGTGATGTGGCAGCATGAAGTGACCGAAGATTTTGAGCATCCGCGCATGGCAAGGATTAAGAGTCTGGCTGAATTGCCGGAACTGATTGGGATTTAATGATTTTAAGAGATTGTTTTTATTTGCTTTCTGTAAATCAACCTAATTTCCCCAAAATATCAAAAACATAAACCGGACTTTGATAGTACAAACCTGTTTCGGGATTCATAAGAAGGCCGAAGGTTTTTGAATTGTAGAAAAAATCCATAGCCTCATTGATGCTCATCTGTTTTTCATCGACAAGCAATTGTATCACATCACGGGTGGTACATTCGTTCATATAATCGATGTCTTTCTGGTTAA
>CALGBV010000281.1 GCA_937884015.1 uncultured Bacteroidales bacterium | reverse complement strand
TACATCTTATAGGAAGGACGGAAACGGTACATGTAGATGCGGCCGTATTTTTCCAGTTCCTCAGCAAATTCAGGAGCCAAAGTTGCGTGGAATTTTGCAGGGAAGTAGCGCAAAGCGTTGCGGATGGCAAGCTGCTTTTCTTCCTTGGTCAGGATGTCCTTGCGTTTCGGTGCATGGTTGATATTCTTGTCGTATTCTTTCACTTCCGGCAGTTCATCGGGAATGCCAGCCAGAATCTCTTTTTGGAAATCGTTAAATGCGTTCATATTGCTATAAATTATGTTGCTTTTTGAATATGCAAAAATAGTGAAAAAACAATAAACACCATCATATTTCGTTTCACTTCATAAAATTTCCTATTTTTGCAATTTGTTTCCGTAGAAGAATGAAAGTGAAAGACATCATAACAAGATTCGGTCTCCTTTGGGTTGCCTTAGTGTTTTCGGCAAGCCTGAAGGCTCAAGACCCATGCACCATAACGTGCAATGCCGAAATGCCGGTTTGCAGCGAAACGCCCGTTACGCTTAGCGTGATGCAGGATACCACATACGCATATTATTGGACTCCTGGAGGCGAGGCCGTTGCAACAATCACCGTAAGGCCTTTTGAAACTACGACTTATAGCGTTGAAATACGCAATAAGCATACGCTGGAACTGATTTGCGAATCAGAGCCTTTCACGGTTGAGGTGAAGCCACGTTTCCAGATTCATTTCAATCAAATCCTGAAGACCTGCAGCAATGCCGAGGAAGACAACGGACGGACAGCCCAAGTGCTTGCGTATGCTGATGGTTCGGTTGCGCCTTACACTTACGAATGGCAAAACATCAGCCCTTTGCACATAGCCCCTGGCTGCGATTCGCTGGCCATCGGCCTAGAGGCTTACAAATATTACAAAATCAAAGTCACGGATGGACGCGGCTGCCCGCAAACCGACAGCACCCTCACCAAGGCCTACCCGAACCCGATTGTCGAAATCACGGCTGACCCAGGCGACACGGTTTACATGCAAAACCCTCACGTCACTTTCTCTTTCGAAAACAAGTCCATCGACTCCATCGAAATTTCCAATTTCTATTGGATTCTGAACTCGCAACACGGTCTCAACTCCAATGAAGAGGAACCACGTTTCACCTACGTCGATGTAGGCGATTTCATCACCGAACTGAAAGTCTACAACCCGCAAGGCTGCGACACCTCTTATTATAAGACCATCAAGGTAAATCCTGTCAAGCTGAAAGTGCCGAACATTTTCACACCAAACGGCGACGGAGCCAACGATTATTTCATCATTTCGATAGATGAATCGGGCGGCAACATCGACAATGGCGGCAACGGGAACGGCAATGTCACAAGAGGCGATTCGGAGCCTGAGACCCAGTACGAATACGAAAACTACGAACCTTTAAGCAGCTATTACGAATCATCAGAATTGGTCGTTTTCAACCGTTGGGGACGCATCGTCTACCAGTCGAATGACTATCATAACGATTGGGACGGCGGCAGCCTGCCCGATGGCACATATTTCTACGTGCTAAAATGCCACGGTCTGAAACAGGATGCCAACTACCAGGGTTCGGTGACGATTTTCAGAGGCAGCAAATAACAAAGAAATCACAAGAAAATGAAGCACATATTTCCAATACTCCTATTAGCCTTGGGCCTAATGACAAGTTGCGGCAGCAAGGGCAACGACACGCTTTCAACTGATTTGGTCAACAATCCCAAGTCGGCGGAACAACCTACCGGAAAAGAACCAATCATTACTTTCGACAAGACCGAACACGAATTCGGCAAACTCCTTCAAGGCGAAGTTGTCACCTATTCGTTCCATTTCACCAACACGGGCAACGCCCCCCTGCTTATCACGGAAGTGAAAACCAGCTGCGGATGCACTGCGGGCGATTTTCCGCGCGAACCTATCAAACCCGGACAAGATGGGCTTATCAAGGCCACCTACGACAGCAAAGGCCACCACGGATTCCAGTCAAGGACTTTGAGCGTGATATCGAACACAAATCCATCGATGACTGTTCTACGTTTCAAGGCTGATGTGATGACACCGGATGAGTTTTAATTTTTGGGGTTATCAGTTTTCGGTTATCAAAAGTTCAAAATTGTTCAATTTCATAAAAATATAATAACCAACAGTATAAAATAAAATTCCCGTCCCCGCTTTCGCGAGGAGGACGGCGGGAATGACGCTTCGCTCGGGAATGACATACGCAAAAAAAAATGCCATCAAATAATCAAATAGTCTGATTGTCTAAGAGTCCCAAAGTCTAAATGTCTAAAAGTCAAAGTGTCTAAAAGTTAATCCTTAAATATCAAATCAATCATGAATCTTATCACAGTTTTGTTACAAGCAGCGCAACAGCCAAAAGGCGGAACCTGGGGCACATTACTGCCTTTACTTTTACTCATCGTCGTTTTCTGGCTGTTCTTCATCCGTCCACAATCCAAGAAGGCCAAGGAAGAACAGAAATTCCGCGATGAACTGAAAAAAGGCGACAAGGTGGTCACCATCGGCGGTTTTCACGGAAAAATCGCTGAAGTGAAGGAACACACCGTGGTCCTTTCATTGGCTCCTGACACCGAAGTCGAAATCGAAAAGAGCGCCATCGTTAAGGACGGCAGCCGCGTCGGTCAGGCTTAATAACATTATTTACGGAACAACTGTCGGCCATAATCGTTATGGCTGACAGTTTTAATTTATCAGGAAAATGAATGCTAAGGTCAAGCGGAAATCACTGACATTCATCGTATTTTTCGCCATATCAACGGTTTTGTGGCTGCTAATCAAGCTGTCGAAAGAATACACCACGCAATCTTCCTTCACCTTGCAGATTGAGGACGTGCCTTGCGACAAATGGATTTCTTCGCCTACGCAAAACGTGAAATTCGCCTTCGAAGCCGATGGTTTCCTCACCTTGGCGCACAACCTCATCAGGGAGCAGAAACGCACGGTCAGCATTTCGCTCAACGATGTCCCCTATCGTCTTAATGGCGACATAACCTATTCATTCAGCAGTAATTACGTTGCAGAACGGCTTGCCGATCGTTTAGGCATAGATATCACTGATATCACCATGAACGATGCGACCATATATTTCAACATGGAAAACCTGAAGTCGAAAGTCGTTCCCGTCACCTTGAAGGACGAATTGCAGTTGCAACGTCAATACGCCCGTTACGGACTGCCCATCATCACCCCCGCCAGTGTCACCGTTTACGGCACCGAAGAAATGCTTGCCGACATACACACTATTGAAACCCAGCCGCTTGCCAAGGAAAACGTAAGCCAAAGTTTCACCGAAACCGTGCCGCTCAACCTTTCAGAAAACTCAATCAGATGCAATGTTTCGGAAGTCGAAGTCAGCGTCAGCATTGAAAAATACACCGAAATGAACATCGACGTGCCGATTCAGTCCATCGACAGCCTCGAAATCCGTTTCATTCCTTCCTCCATCAGCGTGAAATGTCTGATTGCCATCAAAGACTACGCAAAAACCAAGGCCGATGCCTTTACCGCAAGCGTCAGTGCCGATGACATTGCAAGCCGCAATCCGCTGCTGCACATCAATTTGGATTCGCCCAGCAACGTGCAGGTGCTTGGCATCACGCCCGACCGCGTGGAATACATCATCATCAGCAATGAAAAAGATAGGGATAACCGGTAACATCGGCTGCGGTAAGTCGTGGATTTGCGCCCTGTTCGAAGCGCAAGGCATTCCCGTGTTTTACTCCGATTACGAGGCAAAACAGCTTTACTACCGCGACGAAATCAAAGCCATCATGAAAGCCCGTTTCGGAGAAGAAATCTACCTTCCCGACGGGACTCTCGACAAAGCCCGGCTGTCAAAGCTCATTTTCAACGATGAGAAATCACGACTTTTCGTTGAAAAGACCTTATATCCCGCTTTAAACCAATATTTTGCAGAATGGGCGGAACAGCAAGAGGCACCTTACGTCTTGTATGAATCCGCCATCATTTTCGAGAAGCACATTGAACAGCTTTTCGATGCCGTCATCATGGTTTCGGCCTCCGAAAGCACGCGCCTTCGCCGAGTTGTGGCCCGCGACCATTGCACGCCTGAAGATGCGCATATCCGCATGAAAGCACAATGGAGCGAGGATGAAAAGCGGTGCCTCGCCGATTTCATCATTTATCATGAAAACGATGATGAAGATGATTTTTTGCGCCAGCAAATAAATGAAATTGACAGTGCTTTGAAGTGTCTATGATTGGCACAAAAAAGGCGTGGCTGAAAGCCACGCCCCGTGAAAAATGCATAAATACGAAAAAAACACTCCTTATTTCTTAACGATAAACTTTTCAGTCTTGACGACCTGGCCGTTGACCTTGAGGTTGCAGAAGTAAACGCCTTCGTTCAAATCGGCGACTGAAAGGACAACCTGACCGTTTTCAACGCTCTGATTCATTACTTTCTGACCAAGAAGGTTGAAAAGTTCAACAGAAGCAGCGCCTTCGCAATTGACATCGAAACGGACCACTGAAGATGCAGGGTTTGGATAGGCCGAACTCATGGAAATGCTTTCAGAAACGCCAGTCGGATCATAGACAAACTTGACAACGATAGAAACTCTTTCAGTAGGATTAACTTCAGGATAAGCATAATACTTCATGACGACGCATCCTGGTTGCTCGAAAATGACATGAAACGAGAGATCCTCTTCATTAAGAGAATGAGCGGCAACTCTGACCGAAGGACTAATGAACATTTCCGGACCATAGCAATTGCCGAAGCAGAACGTGTTCATGGCACCTTCCATGTCCTCAACAATTTCTTTTTCAATAACCACAGCCAAATCGTAGTCCGCCATGTTACGAACCGACATGTGCTGAATGATTTCACCAAAGCCGTATTCATCATTCGTGCAAGTGATTTCCTGACCATCGGTGAACACCTCGCCGTTCAATTCAAACTGCAATGATTGTGCTGAAACAAAGCCTGCAAAGGCTAACAGCACCAATGTGAGTAAAGATTTTCTAATCATAGTATTAGTGTTTTAATTGTTAATTATCTGACTGCAAAAATGCAAAAATTTTGCCAATTTGCAATACAAAATCAATCATTTTGCAAAAAATTGTATTTTTGGCGATAGAAAACACAACTAAACACTTTAATACAATGAAAAATCTGCACTATGTTTTCGCATCGCTTTTGATGCTCATTGCGCTGAATGTCAGCGCACAAAACCAGAGAGCTTTGATGTTTGAATGTTTCACCAACACGGGTTGCGCACCTTGCGCATCGCAAAATCCGGCCTTGGACGCTCTCATCAACGCCAATGGCGACCGTGTGGTTGCCATCAAATACCACATGAGCTGGCCGGGCGCCAACGACCCCATGTATCTGCACAACACAACCGACAACGACTCACGCAAAAGCTTTTACAGTGTAAATGCCGTTCCTCACACCGTTGTCGACGGCACGCGTTTTACCAACGTTCCAAGCGGACTTAACCAAAACATGGTGAACCAATGGCTTGCCATCGAATCACCTTTTGAAATGCGCATGACCCACCAGCTGAATGCCTCGCAAGACACCATCACGGTTTTTGTCATGGCAAAAGCATCAGCCGATGTCAGCGGCAGCCTGAAACTCATGGTTGGCGTGATTGAAAAGGAAATCCATTACACCAGTGCCCCTGGCAGCAACGGCGAACGCGATTTCTACAGCGTAATGAAGAAACTTTTGCCATCATCTTCAGGAACCAGCCTCGGCAACATTCATGCCGGCGACTACGTCAGCTTCTCATTCAAATGGGCTTTGGCAAACGTCTACAACAATGATCAACTCTCAGCCGTAGCATGGATTCAGGACGGCACGACAAAGGAAGTGTTCCAAGCCTGCAAGTCGACCGACAGTTTCACTCCTTTTTATAATAATGATGCAGCCATGACCAATATCAGCAATGTGAAAGACATGATTTGCAGCGGCATGGCCGAACCTAAGGCCGTCATCACCAACTTTGGCACCAACGCCATCACCACAGCCGACATCGAAGTGCTGGTCAACGACGAGATTATCAAGACTTTAACTTGGGAAGGCAACCTGACAAGTTTTGCATCAGCCACTGTCAACCTGGGCGAAATCACATTCCCTGTCGAATCGGATAACGTTCTCAAAATCCAAGTCACCAACATCAACGGCAACGAAGACGAAGGCGAAGGCAACAATGCTGCCACCTTCAGTTTCGACGGTTCACCGGACAACACGGGAAAGACCATAAAACTCACCATCCGCACCGACAACAACCCACAGGAAACCACTTGGAAAATCACAAACTTAGACTCCGGCGAAGTGGTTTTGGAAGGCGGCCCTTACGAAGAGCCTAACAAGATGATCACCGAGACCCTCATCATCCCTGGCGACGGCTGCTACGATTTCACCATTTACGATGCCGGCGGCGATGGTCTCACCGATGGCACCGGACTTTACGGCATGAAGGCAGGCAGCACCACGCTTTTCTCAGGGAGTGATTTCACTTACAGCGAAAGCAACGAATTCAGCTATGAAGTCACAGCCGATGTGAATGAAAATCAGGAGGCGACAAGCATCTATCCGAACCCGACAAGCGGAACCATCAACATCGTTGAATCGGGCGAAAACACAGTCCGCGTCTTCAACATGGCCGGACAATGCGTCTACGAAACCATTATCAACGGCTATGGCAAAATCGACATGAGCAACTTCGGCAAAGGTGTCTACGCCATTATGATTGGTGAAAAAGCACAGCGCGTTGTTGTCGAATGACACTAAAAATCACGCACATAGAGCAAACCGACTCTACCAACGCCTATTTGCAGCGTTTGCAGGCGACGACCGACATCAGCGGATGCGCGGTCGTCGCCTGCAGACAGACTGCGGGCAAAGGCATGGGCAGCAACACCTGGGAAAGTTCCGAAGGCCAGAACCTTACCTTTTCCATTGCCTTCGACATGAGTTTCCTGCCGGCTGCCATGCAGTTCCAACTTTCCAAAGCCGTGCCGTTCGGCATCCTCAAGGCTTTGAAAGAAGCAGTACCCGAAAAAACATTTGAAATCAAATGGCCTAACGACATTTATTGCGAAAATCACAAAATCGGCGGCATTCTCATCAACAGCACCATTAAAGGCACAATGATGGATGTTTCCATTATCGGCATTGGACTAAACGTCAACCAATTGGAATTTCAGGATTGGCCGACAAAACCCGCCTCACTGCGCAATTTGACAGGAAAAACATACGATTTGGAAACCTTGCTTCTTTCCATTTGCCAGCATTTGGAAGAAGAAAGGGAAAGACTAAAACACTGTTGCGAAGTAAACGATTTCTCTGCGATAAACGAAGATTATCTAAACCATCTTTTCCGTTACCACACTTGGGCAGAATATGAAACAGCAGGCAACCGGAAACAGCTTTTCATGGAAGGCATAGATGATTTCGGACGGCTTCAGCTTTCCGACGAAAACGGGAAAATCTCGGTTTTCGACATTAAGGAAATCAAGTTCATAATCTGATTTCCATCTCATTCACAAGATTCTGCAATGGCTTTTTCGCAAGCATGGCCATCATCGGGTTGCTCAAATCGGCATCAATGACAATCTGAATCTCACAGGCATTTTCATTTTTCGAGACAAAAAGGAACTGCAAGCCGAAATCGAAAGGCATTTTGCCATCGGGCAAATAAGTCAGTTTTGAATAAGGCGACTTCTCCCCTATTCTCATTTTCACATGCCCCATGCCTTTGATAAGGAAACGGCACCAGTCCTCACCCGATTCCCAATCCGTGATTTGCTCCGGCATCAGGCTTTTCAAGTTGTCGGGTTCGGCGTAAAAAAGGAAAGCCTGTTCCGCCGATAGCGCAACAGGCTTATATTTGCTTTGAAACAACATACTAACGTAGGTTATGAGTGAAGGGTGATGGGTTATGGGTGAAAACAGACACCCATAACCAGATAATCATTCACCAAATTTATCGCTCCAGGCTTGCTGGTCGAGGCGCCATTCCTTCAACGAATTAAGGTCGTCTTCGGTGACATAGCCTTCTTCAACAGCCTTTGCAATCAGGGTTTCGTAATTCGACAAAGTGAAGAGCGTACAGTTCTTTGCAGCGAAATTATCGGCTGCCACCTGCATCTGGTAGGTGAAAATGGCCACCATGCCTTTGACATCGGCACCGGCTTCACGCAAAGCGTCGACAGCCAAAAGGCTTGACTTGCCCGTCGAAACAAGGTCTTCGACCACAATGACCGACTGGCCAGGTTCTATGACGCCCTCAATCTGGTTATTCATGCCATGCGACTTCTTTTCGGAACGGACATAAACGAAAGGAATGCCCAATTCCTGAGCCACCAAAGCACCCTGAGGAATGCCACCCGTAGCCACGCCTGCAATGACATCAGGCTTGCCGTATTGCTTCATGATCAACTCGACAAACTGCTGACGGATATAAGTTCTGACGGCCGGATATGACAAAGTCACGCGGTTGTCGCAATAGATTGGACTTTTCAGTCCCGATGCCCATGTGAAAGGTGCTTTCGGACTGAGTTTCACGGCTTTGACCTGCAAAAGATGCTGAGCCAATGTCAATGCTGATTCATCGTAAACCATAAAAGTGTATTTTTGTGCGTTAAAACGATTGCAAATGTACACAATTTTTCAAGAAAACAGGGCATTGATTTTCCCAAAAATCGATGCAGACCAAATAAAATTCACCTCAAACGACAATAAATGTGAGTCTTACGATGCGCAACTTTTATGCGAATTTTTATCGGAATGGCTTTGCGACAGCGAACAGACCGACACCATCATTCAAGACATAGCGCCCGAAGATGTCAGTTCCGCCTTACAGCAGATGTTCAAATTGGCTCCCGCGGCAGGCGGCATCGTCACCAGCGAAGGCCGTTTCGTGATGATTGAGCGCAAAGGCATTCCCGATTTGCCGAAAGGCCACATCGAGGCAGGCGAAAGTCCCGAAACGGCAGCCATGCGCGAGGTGGAAGAAGAAACCGGCATCGGCAACCTTGAAATCGTGAGGGAATTGCCGTCGACTTGGCACGTTTACCTGCGCAATGAGGTTTGGGAACTGAAGCAGACCTATTGGTACGAAATGCGCAGCAACAGCCTGAACAGCACCAAACCACAGACCGAAGAAGGCATCACGGCTGTGAAATGGGTCGGGAAAGACGATATTGAAGGCTTTTTGAGCCAAACATTCCGCTCCATCAGTGAAATTCTCGGAAAAGAATTATGCCATCTCGCCACGAAATGATACCTTTGCAGCAAATTTCAAATCTATGAAAAGAATTGGAGTATTTCCAGGTTCATTCGACCCTATCACTTTAGGCCACCGCTCCATCGTTCTGAGAGCCTTGCCTCTGTTCGACGAACTTTACGTTGCCGTCGGCGTCAACTGCGAAAAACACAGCACCTTCCCATTGGAAGACCGCATCAACTGGATTAAGGACATTTTCAAGGATTATCCTCAGGTGAAAGTCGAGGCCTACGAAGGCCTGACCGCTGATTTCTGCAAGAAAGTCGGAGCCAAATTCATCGTGCGCGGCTTGCGTTGCGGCAGCGATTTCGAATACGAAAACATGATCGGCCACGCCAACAAGCGTCTTCATCCTGAACTGGAAACCATTTTCCTGCTCACCGAAAGCGAACTAGTAGGTGTCTCGTCGAGCGTCGTCCGCGACATTTTCAAGAATGGCGGCGATGTATCGCGTTTCGTGCCTGAAGAAGTCAAGCTGAAATAATAAAAAAGGCGTTTTTGCGTTATTTGGGCATGAAACGTCTATTTTTCACCTTTTTTATCATGTGCTGTTGCATCGTTTCAATGGCACAGAACGTAACGATTACAGGGCGCACCAATCGGACCGATGCCCTGATTCGCCTTTTCACCTACGAAGAACTGATTACCTCGTCAGGCAAGCAGATTGCCACGGCACAATCCGACAGCAAAGGATTTTTCATCATCGAAGGCAATGTGAATCAGATACTTTCGGCGCGCCTTTTCGTCGGTTTGGAAAGCGTCGACATGATTCTCTCGCCCAACGCCACCTACGACATCGAAGTCATCGTGCCCGAGCAAAACGACAACGTCTCCTATTTCGACAAGGAACAGCCCACTTTGCGCATCAAAAAGACAAGCGACAAAGGCATTTCGCACCAAGTTTACCTTTCCGAAGAAATCATAAACACCTATATCATAGAGCATTTCAACCAGATTTACCGTGGCCGCCAAACACGTTACCTCGACTCGATTCAAGCCACCATCAGCAAGGAAATGCCCGACATCAAAGCCGATTTCGTCAGGAATTACATTCAGTACAAGCTGGCATCAATCCGTCTGGCCATCAACACCGATGGCGGCAAGAAAGTCATCAAGGATTATTTCGACGGCAAACCTGTACTTTACACGCAACCTGCCTATATGGATTTATTTAAGGAACTGTTTGCCAACTACTTCAACAAGTCGCAGTACGACAATCATGCCTTAAACGAGGCTTTCCTGACAGGTCCCGCCGCTTTCCGCGAATACATCAACACCGACCCGTTCATGAAACGCAATCCGCGGTTAGCCGAACTCATCACCATTTACGATTTGCAGCAACTCTGCAATGCCGAAGGCGAGACCCGACGCTACGCCAAAGCACATCTGGAACAAATCAGCAAGAACACGAAATGGAGCGAGCACCGCAACATCATCAGCAACATATTCGCCCGCCAGAACCGTCTTGCTCCCGGCACCGATGCCACCGACTTCAACCTGAAAGACTGCACTGGCAAGAATGTGAAGCTGTCCGATTACAAGAACGACTTGGTGCTGCTGCAATTTGTGGACGGTTTTTCGCCCATCAGCGAGCGGCAATTCAGCGACTTGCAAGACCTTCACCGCCAATGGCAGGACTCGGTGCAAATCATCACCATCAGCACAAAAGACAAGATGGAGGCCTACAAAAAGCAATTCGATGAGCACCATTACGATTGGCCTCTCCTCAACCTCGGCAACGACATTCTGCTTTTGGAAGCCTACAACGTAAAGACTTTCCCTGAATACATCCTTATCAGGAAAAACACAAAAATCGGAGAAGCCCCAGCCCCTTCGCCTGAGCAACGTTTGGCTGAACGGGTGAAGAAACTTTACGGGAAATAAAGGAACCTGAATCATTCCAGGTTCCAGGCACAATCAATCATAAACAAAACAAGGCGGCTCAAACGAGTCGCCTTGTTTCATTCTTAATTGACGGGTTCAATTACACCATCAGTGCGCCGACAAGACCCAGAATTGCGTAGAATTCAGGAAGAGCAGCATAGATAAGCGTGTTGGTGAACACATCGTGGCCCTGGCTGACGCCGACGATGCCGTTTGCGCAGACCTGTCCCTGGCGGATGGCGGAGAGCATGCAGACGAGACCGACGCTGAGGCCGATTCCGAATACGAGGAGACCGTTGGCAGGATCTGCCTGAACCTTGCTCA
>CALGBV010000280.1 GCA_937884015.1 uncultured Bacteroidales bacterium | reverse complement strand
TCTGCCTTTCTCCCAGCACGGAGATTATTGATTGGGACCGTGATCCTGAAATACTGTAAGCCCTATGAAAAAGATCTTCATTTCCGCTGACATGGAAGGCACCGCCGGAATCGTCAACTGGGACGAAACCGAAACCATGTGGCATGAATTCGGACACAGCTTGCACGCCTTCTTCTCCGACGGCCTTTACTCACGCACCTGCGGCAGCGTGCCTCACGATTTCGTCGAACTGCCTTCGCAAATCATGGAAAACTGGGTTGCCGAACCGGAAGTCATCCGCATGTATGCCAAGCATTATCAGACCGGCGAAGTCATGCCTGACAGCCTCATCAGCAAGATCGAAAACAGCGCCTTGTTCAACCAAGGCTTCAACACCACCGAACTGATTGCCGCCTCCATCCTCGACATGAAGTTGCACGAAGTCACAAGTGCCGACGACATCGACATTGATGCGTTTGAAAAGCAAGCCATGGACGAAATCGGCCTGATGCCGGAAATCCTTCCACGCTACCGTTCAACCTACTTCTCACACATTTTCAGTGGCGGCTATAGCGCTGGCTATTACGCCTATACGAAGTCCTCGACAAGGATGCCTTCAACTATTTCAAGACATCGGGCAACCTCTTCAATCCTGAACTAGCAGCTTCATTCCGCAAGAACTGCTTGCAAGAATGTGGCAGCGACGAAGGCATGGTGCAATACCGCAAATTCCGCGGCCAAGACCCTGAATATGATCCATACCTGAAAGCAAGAGGATTGAAATAATTACCATATAATTCAAACATTCAAAGGCTTTGGCGCATGTCAAAGCCTTTTTTTTATATTTTTGCAAACAAATTTCAGCAACCGAATGAAAAAGGCATTGATATTGGGGTTTATTTTTATCTTTTGCAACTCGTTTTCCTTTGCGCAAAATGACGAAACCGAAAGTCTTCCGAAACGGTTCGCCAATTGGCGTGAGCGCAGCATGATGAAGGGGTGCGACACAAACTATATCAATCTTCCCGAACAAGCCTGGACCATCAAACTCAACGGAATATCCACTTTTTCGAAAATTGGGATCCGTTTCAACGACATTCCAAACTACGATTATGCCGAAATGAAAATCGGTTCCGGTTTTAGTTTTAAGTCATCTTTTTCACTGGCATACAGAGGTTTGGAACTCGGCTACACCATCGACCAGACCAATCGCTTCAACCGCGACATAAAACTGAATCTCTACAACAAACGGTTTGGCGGAGAATTCCAATACCAGTCCATCAATCACACAAGTTCAACCATTGAGACCCACAATCCCGACAGCATCCACCCCTATCCCAACGATTACATCAACCGAATGACGGTCAATCTCTATTACGTCTTCAATTACAAGACTTTTTCTTATCCTGCCGCCATTACGCAAGCCTACATCCAAAAGAAAAGCGCCGGAAGTTTTTTGCTCGGTGCCTCATTTTTCCGCAACAGAATCAAGCCTTTCGAGGACAACAGCAACATCGCATTAGCCTACAATCCAATCATCACCATCAATCAGGCATCGATTGGCGGCGGCTACGGTTACAATTTCGTATGCTGCAAATCGAGGTTGCTGTTTCACCTTTCGGCGATGCCCATGTTGCTTTTCACAATCAACGAAAACGTTGACGGACAGCAGTTTGAACCAGCTCCTGAAGCAACAGAGAAACGCCCAATAACGGCAGCGGTAATTTCGCGTGCAGCAGTATGTTACACCTACCGCGACCGACTGATTCTGGGGCTCAATGGAGTTTATAACCTTGCCCAATCAAGTTCAAGCAGCAACATCAGCCTCACCTCAAATGGCTGGATCATACAATGCTGCCTCGGCTGGAGATTTTTATAATGACAAATTCAACAAGACAAATATGAAACGAATCATCACATTCTTCATTGCGATGGCGGCAGGCCTGTCGGCATTTGCAGCCAATGAGGTCACTGTAAAGGGACCGGACGGCAAACTTACCGTTACTGTTGGTATCGAGGCAGGAAAGCCATACTACAGTGTTGACTATGCCGGAACAGCAATTCTTGAGAAGTCTCCTATCGAGAAGATGCGCAAGGAGCTCGCCCGCATGCGAGCGCTCGGACTGGAGCCGTGTCCCAAGCTCAACTTCTCGTCCTGCCATGACGCCTGGCTCAAGAACTACCACCGCATGCTCTCGACGCGGAAGTACT
>CALGBV010000279.1 GCA_937884015.1 uncultured Bacteroidales bacterium | reverse complement strand
GCCTGAGTCTCAGAACGTTCGATTGCGATAATGACTTCCTCCACATTGTTTTCCTTCACAATGCGTTGCACATCTTCATAGTAGCCGATATGTGGAAGATATTCGCCCAATTTGTAGTAATTCTTGTCGTAGACATTCACAAAACCAATGAAACGATGTCCCGAAGGCTTCACCTCATTGGCAATTTCGTTGTAAATGGCGCAGGCATTGTCGTTGCTGCCCACAATCAGCGTGTTGAAACCGATTTGCTTGGTGCGGATTTTATGAATCGTGACCGAAGTAATGATGAGTCTTGCCAGATAAGTCAGTCCGAATTGGAAACAAAACAGTGCAATAAACGACTGATAATAAGATTTATACGTAGCGACTTCATCATCCAGAATGGCAACAAAGAAAATCACGACCACACCCAGCAAGGTGATGAAAAAAGTCTGTTCCAGTTCCTTAAGACGCGATTTCTGATAGCATTTCTGGTAAGCACCCGAAACGGCATGAAGAATCAGCCAGCAAATCGGGATGCAGATGACGCCAAGCCAAAAACTCGTCGTTCCTAAGGAATAAGTAATTCTATCCCAATAGTTTATATATAAATCTTCGTGCGATTTCCTGAAGAAATAAAATAGCACCCATGCCAGAATGGAGGTAAACCAATCGGTGAAAAAATACAAATATGTCAGTTTCTTCTTGTTCATATCAAGGACGTGAAATCAGTTTCAGATTATCTAAATAATAGTAGCGCGGATGGTTAGGAATCACCTCCGTATAACCACTTTCAATGCTTTTGTACACGTGCGAAGTGAAATAAATCTTGAAATAGCTGGCATCCTCATGCTCAACGCAAATCGGGCCAATGTTGATATAGATTTTTTTCCAACGCTGCGGGCGGGCATTTATCGTGTCGGTCGGCTGAATGGTGACCAGCGGAGCCTCTTCCTCGACATAGTTTTTGCAATAAATCACCCCTACGGTGAAAGGCGCATTGCAATTGTAATCCACTTCAAGCATACAGTATTCACCGTGAGTAGGCAAATTCTTCAGCTGATTGAAAGTACAGGCATAGAAATGCAAGGAATCGGGCGGCAACTGTATTCTTCCCGAAAAGGCTGAATATTCAGGGAAATCGGGCAAATTCATTGCCTCATTGCCACCGACACGTTCCACAATGGTGTCGCTAACCGGCATGGCATTCAAAGTGACCGTGCCGCTTTCAAAATCCTCTTTCCAATGCATCGTAATGTCATCAATAGGATAATATGAGATTACTGGATTGATGTTTACAATGCTGTCTTCCACCAAATTGATGGCTTCCTCATCCTTATATATCCGCTGTTGATAGAACGGATAAGGTGAGCGTGCAGCCGAAACGCCACCCACTTTTATGCCTGCATAAATGGTGACTTTATGCTTGCCATGCTTCAAAATCGGGAAAGTGGACGGCAATTCGAAGCAGCCAAGAATCTGGTCATCAACATAAACCCAAGCATCGGAAATATTGGAAGTGTTGGCACCAAAAGTGGCATAATCGAGATGCGGGTCAACGGTTATGGAATCGATATGAATGTAGGCCGGAATGGTCTGACCGCCTTCAAATTTCTTGCACGAAGTGCCGAAGAAGGCGAAGAAAAGGCCACAAAACAAAGCGAGGGTAAATATTTTCTTCATGATAATGACTTTTATTGGTAACGGAACACTGTCCCTGATATTGCGTTCATCGGTTTTATTGCTCAAATTTCTTATTCGATTTTTCGACGGAATCCAAAATGCAGTAAGCCAGTTTAAGCACCTTCACCCCATCCTCGATGGTGACGGCAGGCGTAGGGTTGTGAATGATGGCGTCGTAGAAACTTTCCAATTCCGTCTTGATGGCATTGATAGGCTTGATTTCGGGCTTGTCGAAAGTGATTTGACGCTCGTCGCCATTGGCCAAATCGATGGTCATGGCAAAAGGGTTCGACTTGTCGACCTCATCGTGGATGCGCACGGTTTCGCTCACCTTGTCAAGGAAATCGACCGTGATGTAGGCGTCGCGCTGGAAAATGCGGGTCTTGAGCATGTTTTTCATAGAA
>CALGBV010000278.1 GCA_937884015.1 uncultured Bacteroidales bacterium | reverse complement strand
AATTTTTTTCTATATATTTTTACACTTTTATCTAATAATGATTTTAGTGATTTTTTGCTGACGCCCTGCGACGATGATTGGCTCATCATTTACTATTGCTACATTGGTCTCGCTTCTCATTCCGAAGTCAGGTGCATAGATACCTGGTTCCAATGAGAATGAAGTGCCTTCGATCAATGCTCTTGTGTCATGAGACTCATAGTTATCTATATTTGCTCCAGGGCCATGCGGAGAGACATCGACAGATATGTTGTGTCCGGTTCTGTGGGTAAAGTACTGACCGTAACCGTTTTTGCTTACAACATCACGAACTACATCGTCCGGATCACAAGCGACTACATCCCGGAGGACACCTACATCCGAAACCCCAAAACGGGGCTTTGGTACAAGCTCACCGCGTCCATCGACGAATTGGGAAACATCGTGCCGGAAATCGAAACGGAAGGAATCACCAGATGAAGAAGTTCGCCGCCATCTTCGCAGCCGCCGCCCTTGCGCTGACGGGCTGCGCCGCAACAACCCCCATCGCCACCCAGGCGTGGGTCATGAAGCAGCTCGCCGCCTTTTCGGTACGCCCAGAGGACGCCACGGTCAAGACCAACGCAAGAAGCAGGAATAATGTTTTCTTCATTTTGCTATAATTTTAATTATTGTTCGATTATTGGGGACAAAGATAGGGTTTTATTCTGAATGGTGGAAAATTAACCACTCATTTTGCAATGACGATGCCCAACTCCTTGTTGAGTTTCAAACGGATGTCGTCGTAATCCTTCTTTTGCTTCAGCAGCATGAATTGGTCGGCGATGTCGTCGGCAGTCTTCAGTTTTTCCTCGATTTCTTTCTGACGGCTCTCAATAACGAGGTCTTTGTAACGGTAAATGGTTGACTGAACGGCCATTTTCAGCACATCTTCCTCTTTCTTTACGAAAATGCCGTGCTTTTCCCATTGGTCTAATTTGTAAGGCGTTGAGAGCAAATCGGCGGCCAATTGCGCAATGTCGGGGTCTTCGTGCGAAACGAAAAACTGGTCATCAGGAATGTTGTTGTCATCGATGGCCTGATTGAAAATGTTGAAAATCTTGCGGTTGGTTTCGTTTATGAAGGCGATGCCATCGTTTAGTATGTCATCAACAATGAGCTGTGCGATGGAAAGTTGCTCCGTGACCAGATTGCCGTTTTCGTCTTCGCGTTCTTCCGAAAAAAACGTGTTGCCATACATGAGCAGGAATTTCACCAGTTCGCGTTCCTGATAATAACCGGCAGGCAGTTGTTCCTCAATGTGTTCCTCTTCCTGCTTCGGCGCAACGGTTTTTTCATCGGGCAAAGCCTCGCCTTCCTGCCCAAGCTCTTTCTTGAACTTGGCTCTCAGCAACTTGTTGAGTTCGTTGGTGAGGGTCTGCTCAGGCATATCGAGCAATCGGCTGCACTCCTTGACGTAAGTGACGCGGAAAATATTGTCAGGGATGACGGAAATGGTCTCCACAATGTCGCGAATCACTTGGCCGCGCTTAATCGGGTCGTTTTCAGCATCTTTCAGCAACAATTCCGTCTTGAAACGCAAGAAATCCTTGGCATTGTCGTGCAGATACTGCTTGACTTCATCGACTGAAAAATCTTTTCCGAAAGTGTCGGGGTCGTGTTCGGGAGGCAGCACCACCACGCGCACGTTCATGCCTTCGGCCAGAATCATGTCGGTGCCACGCAAAGCGGCATGCAATCCAGCGGCATCGCCGTCATAAAGCATGGTGATGTTTTTCGTGTAACGCTTCACCAGCTTGATTTGCTCCATGGTCAGCGAAGTTCCCGAACTTGCCACAACATTCTCAATGCCAATCTGATGCATTCGCAAGACATCGAAATAGCCTTCCACCAAAATACAGCAGTCTTCTTTCACAATGGCCGATTTGGCGAAATAAATGCCGTAAAGCGTGTCTTTCTTCTGATAGATTTCCGATTCAGGCGAATTGAAATATTTAGCAATCTTCTTGTCGGTGAACAAAGTGCGGCCACCGAAACCAACCACCTTGCCCGTCACATTGTGAATCGGGAACATGACACGGCCGTGATAGAAATCGTAAAGGCCGTTTTTGCCTTCCTTGGTGAGGCCCATTTCCATGAGCAACTCCTTGGAATAGCCGTTTTTGATGGCGTGCGAAGTAAAGGCATTGTCGGGCAGCGGACAGTAGCCCAACTGAAAACGTTCGATGATGGGATTGAGGAAACCGCGCTCGCGGAAATAAGTCAGTCCGACGGTTTTGCCTTCATCGTTATTCCACAGTGAATCAGTGAAGTACTTGTTGGCAAAATCGTTGATGTTGAACATTTTTTCGCGGTGGCTTTGCGCCATGATTTCGTCCGCCGAAAGTTCCTTTTCCTCAATCTTGATGTTGTATTTCTTGGCCAGATAGCGCAAGGCCTCGGGATAAGTGAAATGCTCGTGTTCCATAAGGAACTTGGCGGAGTCGCCAGCCTTGCCGCAGCCGAAGCATTTGAAGATGTTGCGTGCCGGATTCACATTGAACGAAGGCGTCTTCTCGTTATGGAAAGGGCAGCAGCCAATGAGATTCGACCCGCGTTTTTTCAAGGTCATAAACTCACCGACAACTTCCTCAATGCGAGCGGCTTGCAATATTTCTTCAACTTTTTCCCTTGGAATGGCCATAATTGGAATTTTGATGCAAAAATAATGTTTTTGTTTCACTCCGACATTACTTTGTCAACAAAAGCATCGTCTAATAAAAGTTTAGCCATGCACACCAGAGGCATACATGGCTAAACAAGGGATGTCGTTCAAATTCACTTTATCTGGAATCTCACGCCCAAATAGGCACGGATACCGCTCAGCGGTCCCCAAACCATGGAAGCATCGAAATCTTCGCCGAAAGGCTCACCAGCCGCAATAATCGGCTTATCCTGCTTGTAGTTGGTCAGGTTTTCGCCACCTACGTAAACTTCCCAATTCTTGCCCAGTTTCTTGGTGACTTGCGCCGTTAGCATGACATAGAAAGGTGAACGTTCAATGTTCTGACCCTCTGCCACAGCCGTAGCGTTGCCGTTCAGGTTCGGCACGCGGCAATCGCCGTTGAACTGCGTGGTGACGTCAAACTGCCAAGTGCCTGGCGCGTATGAAAGCGTAAGCAAACCTTTGTAGCGGTTGACGAAAGGCTTTTCGCGTAAGGTGTCGTTGATAGTCATTTTCACATCGTTGTAACGGAAAGCAGCCGTGAAATCGAAATCCTTGAAAAGCTCATAATTCACTTGAATTTGGGCACAATTCGAATACGATTTTCCATTCAGGTTGTAGATTCTGATTTGATGCGCATCGGCATCGCGGTCGAGCACTATCTGGTTGACGAAATCGGTGCGGTAGACATCAACCTGCAATTCCAGTTCCTTTTCGGCAATGTCGAAATGCTTGATCAGGTTCAAGCCGAAATTCCAAGCCTCTTCCATTTTTGGCGTGTCGACGAAACAAATCTGTCGGGAGGATGCCATCATGGTTGAATTTTCGGCTAAGACATTCGGCGAACGGTAGCCTTTGCCAGCCGAAAGACGCAAAGCCAATTCGCTGTCGGTCTTAAAACGGACGTGCAAGCGCGGTGTGTAAAACAACTTGTTGTAATAGCTGTTGTAATCGGCACGGAAACCAGCAATCACCGTCCAATGATGCTCATCGCTGAAGACGTATTCGGCAAAGGCTCCCGGCACGTGCTCGATGCGGTTCATGGCGCTGTCGGCCAGTTTTTCATCGTATTTATCATAGGAATAACTTGCGCCGACGGAATACTTGTGATGGTCGTTTACAATATAGGAATCGAACAGCAAGTTGGCATAATACGACCACTGCTTGGCATCGTAATCGGTTCGGCCGAAATAGGAATCCGTATTATGATAATTGAACTGCTGCTGAAGTCCGAGGCTGGTTTCCGGACGATCGAACATTACGCCCGTCTTGGCAAAAGCCTCATAACGCTGCGTGTTGATGCCGATGCCATAAACATCATAACCTTCTTCGTTGCGACGTTGTGGGTCGAAATCCATTTGACCGCTTAAACGGTTCTCTTTCAAAGCCTTGACACCCAATTTACAATTGAACACATCGCCTGAATAATTGTAACGTGCAAAGGCATTGTATTGTGTGACCATCGGGTCGTCAAAGAAAGAATCGTTATTGGCATCCATCTTCATGAAATTGTGGCTCACATGACCCATCAGCAGCAAACCGCTTTTTTCGTTGATGTTGAAACGCGTGTTGAAATTCAATTCTCCCATGCCCATTGTGCTGCCAAACAGATTGACGAAAACCTTTTCGCTTTTGTCGGCTTCGGGTTCCTTGTAATCGACATTGATTTGTCCGCTGATGGATTCATAACCATTTCTGACAGAGGAAGTTCCTTTTGAAACCTGAATGCCGTTCATCCAAGTTCCAGGCACATAACTGAGACCGAAAGCCGAAGCCAGACCACGAAAATTCGGCATGTTTTCGGCCATCATCTGGGTATAAATGCCGCTCAAGCCTAACAATTCGATTTGCTTGGCACCTGTGACGGCATCGCTGTAAGCCACATCGACACTGGCATTGGTTTCGAAACTCTCGGCAAGACTGCAGCATGCGCAACGGCGCAATGCTTCGCTTGTAATATGCTCAATCTGAAGCGGTTCGAGCGTCGAGCCAAACGAAGCCTTCTTGCGTGCTGTAATCTCAACCTCGCTCAGCATTTTTGAAGTCGTCATCACATGGTCATAGTGCATGGGCTTGTCCATTTGGTGAACAGTATCGTTGTCGTATGCCACGAAACTGAAAACCAAGCAATGGATTTTTTCGTGGACAGGAATCCTGTAATGGCCGTCGGCATCGGTCACGGTGCCTTCGTTGACGATTTTCCAATAAACATTGACGCCTGGAAGCGCAACTTTTTTGCCCTCGATTTCTTCGTAAACCGTGCCTTCAATGTAACCAAGGTCGTGATGATGTTCATGATCGTGATGATGATGCTCGTGGTTGTGCTGGGCAAAAGCACCACCATAGATGAATAACAATGCGATTGCTATAATTAATTTGTTGATTTTCATAATGATAAATTGTTGAATTGTTTGTTGTTGAATTGTTTATTTGTTATGGGATTCGGCTTTGCCGAGAAATTGATCAAAATCTTGATTGAAAATCATTCAAAAATCCGTGTTTGCTTTGCAATAGTCTTGACTATAAAATTCGCAAACAACGATTTTTGATAGATTTCTTGCCGTTAGGCAATCCCAAAAATAGAATTCAAAAATCAGAAAATCAACGGGTTGAGTTTTAAATTGGAGAAAAAGATGGTCATTTGCCTTCCGGAAAGGAAAAATGGAATCTTTTGTGGAGAAAAAATGTGAAAAACCTGCTTGATTTCATGCAACAATTCCATCGAATCGAAATGCGGCAGCAAGGCCGATTGCAGGAAAATGGCAATATGTTTTTCAGGCGAAAATGTGTAATTGTCAGTGAATTGTATTTTGCTGTTGAAATCATCGCAGCAGCTTTTTTCATCGAAATGAACGACATTGAGGTGTTCCTCAAACTGAGTGGCGTTCATGTGGCGGTGCGGATGGTTCTGGCAGTGTTCGCAAAGGCGCGAAGCATCGCCGAAACTGCTCAAAAGATGATGGTCTTCGGTGCAATAGTGGAAATTCACGTTCCAACCTATCGAAACGAAGAGCACCAAAAGCGCCATCAGTGAGGATACTATCTGCAAAATGCGTTTTTTCACGCTGCAAAGATAATGATTTTACAAATAACCGAATATCAAACTCCAAATCCAAAACCTCAGGAACTTTCCAATCAGCATGAGCAGCATCGTCCAGCCAGGCCGCGCCTTATAGAAACCCAAAGCAATTACAAAGACATCGCCAACGATAGGCACCCAGCTGATGAGCGCCAGCCACACGCCATATTTGTCGACTTTGGCCTTGTGTTTTTCCAAAGTCTCGCGCTTCACCTTGAACCATTTCTCCACCCATTCCCAACGGCCAATGCGCCCAATCCAATAAGTGGTAATGCCGCCCAACCAGTTTCCTAAAGTGCCGACAATCAGGCAACTGACAGGCTGTTTTGTGGCCAGAAGTATGGCGACATATAAGGCATCGGAACTGAAAGGCACGACCGTGGCAGCCAGAAAAGTGCCCAAAAACA
>CALGBV010000277.1 GCA_937884015.1 uncultured Bacteroidales bacterium | reverse complement strand
CCGTCAACTGTTCCAAACCTTTTGCCAATTGTTTTGATTTCATCGGGTCGGAGTTTTCGACATAACGGAACTGCTCGGGCGAAAAACTCGGAATTCCTCTGTAATTCAGGATTTCGCCTTCGGTCAAAGTATCGCCGATTTTGAAGTTTCCGGCATCATACAGACCCACAATGTCGCCCGGATAGGCTTCATCGAGCACCGATTTCTTTTGAGCCATGAAAGCCGTCGGATTGGAAAATTTCAATTCACGACGCTGACGCACATGGAAATAGTTCTTGTTGCGCTCAAAACGACCCGAAACGACCCTTACGAAGGCAATTCTGTCGCGGTGATTCGGGTCCATGTTTGCATGGATTTTGAAAACGAAACCTGTAAATTTCTCTTCAGTTGGCTCAATGCGGCGTTCTTCGGTATCGCGTCCAATCGGCGTCGGTGCAATTTGGATGAAGCAATCCAGCAACTCCTTCACACCGAAATTATTCAAGGCAGAGCCGAAAAACACAGGGCAGATGTCGCCACTCAGATAATCTTCGCGGCTGAACTCATTGTAAACGCCTTGCACCAGTTCGGTTTCGTTGCGCAAGGTCTCGGCATCTTCGCCAATCATTTTGTCCAAATCGGGATTGGAAAGGTCGTCGAAAGCAATGCCTTCAGTGATATGCTGCTTGTCGGAATTGAAAAGGTAAAGGCTCTTGTCGTAGATGCTGTAAACGCCCTTGAATTTCGGGCCACTGTTGATAGGCCAGCTCAGCGGCGTAAGACGAATGTCGAGTTTCTGCTCTATTTCATCGAGCAATTCAAAAGGATCCTTGCCTGGACGGTCCATTTTATTGATGAAAACAATGATAGGTGTTTTGCGCATACGGCAAACTTCGACCAGTTTTTCGGTCTGCGACTCCACACCCTTAGCCGAATCGATGACCACGATGACGCTATCGACAGCCGTCAGCGTGCGGAAAGTGTCTTCAGCAAAATCCTTATGGCCTGGCGTATCCAAAATGTTGATTTTGATGCCTTGGTAATCGAAGCCCATGACGGAAGTGGCAACGGAAATGCCACGCTGCCGCTCGATTTCCATCCAGTCGGAAGTGGCAGTCTTCTTGATTTTGTTCGACTTAACGGCACCTGCCACCTGAATGGCACCGCCGTAAAGCAAAAGTTTCTCGGTCAAAGTGGTCTTACCCGCGTCCGGGTGACTGACGATGGCGAAAGTCCTCCGCCTGTTGATTTCTTCAATAAACGACATCGTATTAAGTTTAAAAAAAAAGCAACCCGATTTGGGTTGCTCGCTTTGAGCGGTCCGGACGAGGCTCGAACTCGCGACCTCCTGCGTGACAGGCAGGCATTCTAACCAAACTGAACTACCGGACCAGCCTTGAAAAAGAACTCTATTGCTTTGCTTTGCGAGTGCAAAAGTACAACCTTTTTCATTCTCCGCAAGCGTTTTTTTACTTTTTTTTCATTTATTTTTAATCATAAAATATAACACACTAATTTACAGAAAGATAAATTTTGAACTTTTTTCATTCAATTGCGTAAATAAAAGCTCGTTCTCCGATATTTATATAGGATAGCCCCGAATTTTCCGCTTGATTCATCCATTTTTCAGCCAGATAATACGGCACGGAACCATCAATCAAGAGGCAATTCACGGAATAATTAATCAACAATTTATCAACATTTGGCTTTTGTTTGCCTGTAACCACGAGAAAATCGACAGGAATACGATAATCCAAGCTATCGGTTGCGGCCTCACTTTCCTGCCAAAACGCAATCAAAGTGCCGCCAAACGAAACGAGATTATCTTTTTTTCGGACAAAAGCATTTTCAAAATCATTATCCGTGAAAACGATTTCGGGACGAGACGAAAGACCGCATTTCGCCCAATTGCCTTTTAAGCTGTAATCAATCGCGCTTTCATCGGCGACCAGAGCCGTATCACACAACAAAACATGCTGATTGCCTTTCACGAAATCGACCGCCGTATGTTTGCGCAGACTATAAAAAACGATTTCGTCCTGTTTTTCAACTTTATATTGCCGAATCGTGACGGAAAACACAAAAAGCAAAGCCGCCGAAAGCATGGCAATGAAAAAGCCACGGCGGCGTGTCGTGACCAGCAGAATCACGAAAAGGAACAGCAGCAAAAGCATCGTGAATTCCATTCCGTTGATGTAGATACCTTTAATAATAGAAAGCGGTAGGCTTTCGACCCATGCAATCAAAGTGTTCATCAGATACACCGCACCCCAAACCAAATAGCCGACCGCGACATTTATATAAGGTATCCACGAGACTAAGAGCAAAATCATTCCGCCCATAATCACCACGAAAGAAATCGGGGTCATGAACAAATTGCTCAGCCAGAAGTAAACGGTAAATTGATGGAAGTAAAACAAGGTGAACGGCATGGTGGCGAACTGTGCGGCAAGTGCAACCGCAGTAATCTCCCAAACTTTGTCCAACAGCTTGTTTTTGAAGCAGAACCAGCCATATATCGGTTTTTGCAGCAACACTATGCCGACAACCGCAACGTAGGAAAGCAGGAATCCGATTTCAAACAAATTGTTCGGATTGATACACAGCAAGACCAACGCCGAAGCCGCAATCGAATTGACGGCAAAACCTTTCCTGTGCAGCAATTCACCGAAAATCACGAAACTAATCATCAGTGCCGAGCGCATAATGGATGGCGAAAGACCTGCAATCATGGCATAAAACCAAATCAAGGCCAAAAGCAGCAACTGCTTGAGCGTTTTCTGCCATTTTTTCCGATTCAGGAAACTCAGAAGCAAGGATGCCAAAAGATAAATGATGCCGACGTGCATACCCGAAACGCACAAAATGTGCATCGAGCCTGCCGCCACATAATTCTGCCGCACCTCGACAGGAAGGCTGTCGTCGTAACCCAACAGAATGGCCGCTGCAACGCCAAACTCATCGCCATCCAAACCGCAACGCTGCAGCGAGCGCAACAGCACATCGCGGAATCGATAGGAAAAAGCATACAGCGGATTAGCCTTATTCGCCTCTAAATCAACCCAATCATCCGCTTTCAGATAGATTTGTCCCGTAATGCCTTTGCGGAAAAGATAATCGCGGTAATCAAATTCCTCGGGGTTTTTCGGTGCCGCCACCTCACCTATCGGCAAAGGAAATGCAATCAAATCGCCATAGCGCAATTGCATTGCCGCATCCGATTTCTGAAAATACGCCATGACTTTACCCGAAACCGTGCGCAACTCCGATGAATCGGAATACTGGCTGTCCAAGTCGAGAATGAGTTTCAGGGAGTTTTCCTTTTCGGTCGGGCAATCGTAAACACGCGCCACATAGCAATTTGCATCTGCTTCAAAATTACGGAAATAAGTTTTTTGGATGGATACATCATGTGCTTGGGTCACGGCATAGCCTGCACAAAACAGATAACAGGAAATCACCACACCGAAAATCCTGTTCAAGCGTGGTTTGGTGCAAAACCGCGAAGCCAGAACAGCGATGAAAAACAGAGCCAAAGCTATGAAAATCAAAGTCGAAGGCACCAACCGAAAAGCAGGGAAAGACACAAAGCACCAAATGCCTAAAGCGAAAGGCCAAAGGATGCGCAAGAACGGATATTTGCCCCAGATAATCATAACGTGGCGGCAAAAATAAGCCTATCAGTTGATTTTTCCAAGTTTTGTGCAAGCATCCTGCAAATGTTTTTCGAACGACATTTGCAGAGAGACTTTCAATAATTCTTCTTAGAAGACAACTATTTTTTCAGCATGAATTTTCCCTTCACATTCGGCAACAATGAAATAGATGCCCTTGCCAAAACTGAAATCATATTGAAAATCTGTCGTTTCCGTTGGTGCAATATGAAATTCGTCCAACAATACGCTGCGCATATCGAACACTTTCACATTCGTTTTGCCAGATGCAGCATCGAAATGCAAGTTCACATTTCCCGAAGTCGGGTTCGGACTGACCGAAAAGCCATTCCATCCTTCACGCTCTTCGACATCATAAAACGAGCATTGCATCCAGTGGCGAAATTCACGGATTGTCCCTGAGCAATCATCAGTCAGAGTTGCAACGAGCCAAACCGAATCGTTAGTAAAAGTCAATGGCATAACCGTGCAATTCAGCCCGTCTTCGGAAGGTTCTGCAATCCAATCCGCACCTTCCAAGTGCCAGTCTGTGCTACTCCACTCAATTTCTCCTAATGAGCCGATAATGGCAAATTCATAGCTGTTGATTTGAAATTCGGTAGCGGAAATCACATAATGCGGATTCCCAGGGCCCAGATATTCCAAACTTACGTTTTCCGGAATCCTGCTCATGCCTACAGTCAGATGCAACGTAACCACGCTATCGCAGCCGAACTGGTTTTCAAACACTCTTTCGTAAACGCCATCGCTATCGTAAACCGAATTATTCCATATATACGATGGAGCGCAAGTGTCAACATTAACCATCACATTGTCAATGTCATGAAAAGTCAGCTGCATGGTAACGATGCTGTCGCAGCCCTGCTGGTTTTGCAAGATCTGTTCGTAAACGCCGTTGCTGTCATATTCGATGCCATTCCACCAGTAAGTTGCCTCACAGGTTTCAACACCGACCGAATTTTCATTGGTCGAGCCAAGCGAAAGACTGATATATACGATGCTGTCGCAACCGAAATGTGATTCAAACCGCTGACTATAAAGCCCATCTTCCGAATATGTCTGGCCGTTCCAAGAATATGAATCACAAGCGAAAACAGGCACCGTATCGAAAGCAATTGCTTCTGTTTCGACATGAACCATCATTGAAATGCTATCGCGACATTCGCCATTGCTCAATAAGGCTACAAGTTCCACTTCATAGTCGCCAGGCTGGTTGAAATGATGCATTGGCTCATATTCTTCCGAAACCGTTCCGTCGCCGAAACGCCACAAGGCACCGCTACAAGGTTCACGACTTGAAGCGTGGCCAGGACCGTTATAGGAGACATAACTATTGTTGTTAAACATATATGTACCAGGGCAATAAGTCTCTTCAAAATCAAATTCAGCAATCGGAAAACGTGAAGGGTAGGCAGTTGTGCGCAACTCGAAGCCGCAATCAGGATTTTCGATGAATGAGACGAAGCAGCACAGCACATCGTTTCCGGCCATTTCCAATGTGATCGTTCTCTCCGTAGATATAATTACATTTGGCGAATTTTCAAGGTACCATTTGTAATTGAAGCCATCTGGAGCAGAGAAGGTATTTACCGATGATTCGCCGCAGAAATCCTTCGAAATGTCTTTTTTTGAGCAGTCCAGCCTGAAGTAGGCATAGCCGAAACAACCACCGTCATGGCAATCGTAAGTCACCAAACGCACCTTGATGCTGCGGCCATGGTAAGGCGCCACGTCAAGTCCAACCGATGTCCAGTCATTCCAATAAACAATGGAACTATGTCCGTGAATCGTGATTTCGCTTTCGTTCCACCCCAACTCGGGCACTGCATGAAAGTCGGCGAATGTACAATCGTGATCAATCGGATTATCGTTTTCATCAAGGATTTCCATTGTGAAACGCGGCCTGATTTCAGGATTGTGGGCACCTTGGCGGTCTTCCATCACGGCGGCATAACGCAGAACCAGCAAGTCGAAATCATTGGTATCCACCAAAATAGTGCATAAAATGCTTTCCGCCTCACCGCCTATGTTCCAATTGCCAAGCCGCACCGAATAATCCTCACCATCGGGAATCATTTGCAGTTGGTTGCCTGTGCGCTCATCAGTGCCCTGACTGGTTATCACCGTATGGTTGCTGTATTCGTTATCAGGGCCTAAATCATTCACCCCCTCGTGCATGTAAGGGTTGTTATATTCTCCATAATAGCACTTGATGGACGCATCGTGCAAATTGCTCAAGTCAATGCAATTGCCTTTACACCCAGATTGCCCTTTCAACAAGGCCGATAAAGAAAGTGAAACAATGATTAAAACTAAACGTGTGATAGAGGTTTTCATAGCGACTCCTTTCCTTTAGAATTCCACCTGCAAAATTATTGCATAACGGTAACATGTCAAGGGAAAACGCCATGAAATTTTATAAGCATTTATAAGTAAATTCTTATAACAATTTGATTAATAAGCAATTATAAAATTTATAAGTAATTATAAGTAAATTGTTGCAATCAATTATAAATCAGTTGCTTACAAAATAATTATAGTGACTACTTCAAGCCGTTCACAATGATTTCAGCAGCTTTTCCCGATGCGCCGGCATTGCCCATCAGGTCTTTCAAAGTTTCGTAATCCTCTAAAAGTTGGCGTTGACGCTTGAAATCGTGCAGCAATTTGTCCAATTCGGCAGCAAGGTTTTCAGTATTCAGGTCGCCCTGAATCATTTCCTTGACGGCTTCCTTGTCCAAAATCAGGTTCACCAGGCTGATGTATTTCACCCGAATCAGCGACCTTGCAATCCAATATGAAATCGGATTAGCCTTGTAGCACACGATTTCCGGCACGGTAAACAAAGCCGTTTCCAAAGTGGCCGTTCCTGATGTCACCAAAGCGGCACTGGCATGTTGCAGCAAGTCGTAAGTCTGATTTTCGACGATTTGCACATTTGCATCACCAATCAGTTTTTTATAGAAATCCTTATCCAATGATGGCGCTTTTGCAATGACAAACTGATAATCAGCGAATTTCGGCATCACGCTCAACATGGTGGGTAATGTGCGTTTCACTTCCTGAGCCCGGCTGCCCGGCAAAAGCGCAATGATTTCCTGCTTTTCCGAAAGGTTGTTTTTGCGCGAAAAACTCTGGCGCGAAATCTCGTTTGTGTGCGACAAAGCATCCAAAAGCGGATTGCCGACATAACTCACCTTGACATCGTATTTCTTGTAGAAATCCTCCTCAAATGGCAAAATCACCAGCATTTCGTCGACCGACTGCCTAATTTTCTTCACGCGACGGCGTTTCCAAGCCCAAACTTGAGGCGAAATGTAATAAAACACCTTGAGGCCGTTGTCGTGAGCGAATTTCGCCATGCGCAAATTAAATCCCGGATAATCAACGAGAATCACTGCATCAGGCTTATAGGCAAGCATGTCTTTTTTGCACTCCTTTATGTTATTCAGCACTTTCCGCAGATTGACCACCACCTCCACAAAGCCCATAAAAGCCATGTAACGGTAATGTTTAACCAAGGTTGCGCCCTGTTTTTTCATCAAGTCGCCGCCCCAAGCACGGAATTCCGCATGAGCATCTTTCTTCTTCAGTTCGGCAATCAGATTGGAAGCATGCAAATCGCCCGAAGCCTCGCCCGCTATGATGTAATATTTCATTTCAGTATCAGATTGTTACACAATAAAACTAAATCAAGAAAAACACGAGAAGCATTCCTATAATGGTGACGAGCAACACACCACGGCCCATCTTGTCGAGATTCCATTTCACCAACATCATCCTGAACAGAATGATGCCCGGAATGAAGGCCAAAAGCCAAGGTGCCCTGAAATAAGGTTCGCCCCACGGTATCAGGCTGAGTAAGAAATAAAACAATCCGAAACTGGCCGCACCAGCCAGCAATCCCAACCAAAAGTTATCCTTGATTTCCATTTTCTAAAAGCATTGATTCATAATTCCTTAAACTATCAAAAGCCGATTTTGCAGTCCAATCGTATTGCGTCGGCACAACCGAAACATAATTATGCGCAACGGCATATAAATCCGTATCGGGTTTCATATCATTGCAAACAAATTCGCCTTTCAAATCATAATACACATTACCATTTTCATCGTGATGCGCTTCAAAAGGTTCGACCCATTTCCCAGTTGCCTGACGGCATATTTTTATGCCTTTCAGTGGTTCGTCACAGCGTTTTGGGAAATTCACATTTAGGCAAACACCTTTCGGCAGACCTTCGGCTAGCACTTTTTTCGTGATTGACAAAATGGCAGCATCCAAATGGTCGAAATCGGCATCGGCATCAAAGCAATCGAGGCTGAAACCAATGGCCGTCATGCCATCCATGCAAGCCTCGACGACCGCCCCGACCGTGGCAGAATAAACCACCGTAGAACCCGCATTCGAACCATGATTGATGCCCGAGACGACCAAATCAGGCCAACGCTCCAACACACGCTGATAACCCAATTTCACGCAGTCGACTGGCGTTCCGTTACAATGGTATTCCTTGTAGCCCTCACTTTCTTCAGCCAAACGCACATAAAGCGGCGATTGCAAAGTTGCAGAATGGCTTTTCGACGACATCACCTGTTCGGTCGTAATCACCACCACATCGCCAAGCGTGCGCATCAAGGAAGTCAGTTTCTTCAGGCCTTTTGCGTGGCAACTGTCATCGTTTGTAATCAATATCAAAGGTCGTTTTTCGCTCATTTTCTTTGAATAATTCTGCAAAGATACAAAAAACATCAAAACTCTTTCAAGACCTGATAAAGCCGCTGCGTCGGCATGCCCATCACATTATAAAACGAGCCATTCAAGCCTGAGATGCCAATGTAGCCAATCCACTCCTGAATGCCGTAGGCACCAGCTTTGTCGTAAGGACGGTAATTATCAACATAATAAACCATTTCATCTGCATCGAGCGCGGCAAAAGTCACCTTCGATTTCACGCCAAAAGTCTGACTTCTTTTTGCCGAACGCACCGTCACGCCCGTCACGACATGATGTGTTTTTCCTGACAGAAGCGACAGCATGCGCAAGGCATCGTCGCGGTCTTTCGGCTTGCCAAGTATTTCATTTTCAGCAATCACGACAGTATCGGAAGTAATAATGAGATAATTCTCAGGCAATTCGCTTTCATCAAAAGCCTTCGATTTCTGCTGGCTCAAGAACTGCGGGACTTTGTCCAACGGCATTTCGGCAGGAAAATTTTCAGGCGTTTCCTTGGTCAGAATAGTGAATTTCACGCCCATGCCACGCAGCAATTCCTGACGGCGCGGCGATTTGGATGCGAGAATGATATTGTATTTGTTTAAGTTTGAGAGCATGATGTGTTTATTGGTTATCGGTTTTCAGTTTACAGTTATCAGTTATCAGTTTACGGTTATTACGGTTACGGTTTTCAACAGTTCAAAATTGTTCAAAAAAGTTCAAAATAAATCATCCAAAAGTCAAAAGGCTAATCGTCTAATAGTCAAATTGTCCAAAAGTCTAATTGTCAAATTGTCCAAAAATCACCACGAATACGCCTCGGCGGTCATCCATTTGCCTTGCACCTTTAGTGTCTGTTCGATAATGTCGCGCACGCAACCTTTTCCGCCTCCGCAAAAACTTATGTAACAACTGATTTCCTTCACTTCCTGCGCCGCATCCGACGGACAGACCGGCACGCCCACCATACGCATCACGCGGATGTCAGGAATATCGTCACCGACATAAACGATTTGCGACGGCTTCAGGTTTTTCTCCTTCATATAGGCTTCAAGTTTTTTCACTTTGTCAGGCACGCCCGTAAAAACATCCTGAATGCCAAGCGAATGCAAGCGTTTTTCGATGTTCGTGCTGATGGCTCCCGAAATGACAGCCACATTGTAGCCCAGCTTGGCGGCCAGTTGCAAGGCATAGCCATCCTTCACATTGGAAGTGCGCAAAGGATCGCCATTTGAATCCATGTAGACGGTTCCATCTGTCATAACACCGTCATAATCAAAGATAAAAGTGTTGACTTCGGGGAGTAAGGCTCTGAAATTGCTCATAAGCGAGGATTTATGATTTAAAATTCAAAGATTTAATGATTTAAAGATTCAAGATTCAATTTTCCTTGAAAAATAACGGGTCAAAATTAGGGAATTTTCGGCAAATCAAGGCAGATAAAACAAAAAAGAGTATTTTTGCGTTTTATTTGAAATTGAATTGAAAAATTATGGAAGAAGAAAAAAGAATAAGACACCAAAACGGCAATTCGGAAGAGCTTGCCGCCACCGTGGTTGAAGCAATGGACGCGCTGAAAGGCAAAGAGATAGTGACTTTGGATCTGAGAGAAGCCAACGGCGCCGTGACCGATTATTTCGTCATCTGCCACGCCCCTTCCAAGACGCAAGTCGATGCCATTGCCGAAAAAGTGGAGGATCTGGTGCGCGAAAAACTTCACGTCAAGCCTTTCCACATCGAAGGCCGCGAAAACACGGAATGGATTTTGATTGACTTCGTCGACGTTGTCGTTCACGTCTTCCTGCAATCAGCCCGCAATTTCTACAAATTGGAAGAACTTTGGGCCGATGCTGAACGCATCGTGAAAGAATCAGAAGAATAACCAAATCAAAATCAAACCCTTAGCAATGAGCGAAAAACAATCAAATGGCTCCGGAGACAACCAGAACCAGCCAAATTCACCCAAGCGTAAACCCAACAAAAAACGTGTCAGTTTCTATTGGATTTATTTCATTTTAGCAGCCGTTCTCATTGGCGTCAACATTTTCGGCAGAGAAACCATGCCAACCGAAGACATCACGCAAGGCAAGCTGAAAGAACTTTTGAAAAGCGAGGAAATCTACAAGATTGAACTCGTCAACAAGGAAGATGCCGAAATCTTTCTGAACGAGAAAGGCTTGAAGAAGAATTTCCCTGACGTAAAGCCCAACAATGAAGGTACAACCGCAACGCCAAGCTACACCTATAAAATAGGTTCACTCGACCGTTTCGAAGAAATGGTTGAAGAAGCCCAGCAGGAAGTTCAAAATCCAGTTTACATCGAAAACGTTCACAGGAAAAGCTGGATGTCGGATTTTCTAATCGGCTGGTTACCATTCATTATACTCATCGTTGTATGGATTGTCATCATGCGTTCGATGGGCCGCGGAGTTGGCGGCGGCGGTCAGATTTTCAACATCGGCAAGTCGAAAGCGCAACTTTACGACAAGGACAATGTGCCTGTCAATGTGACATTTAAAGATGTCGCCGGATTGGAAGAAGCCAAGGTGGAAATCATGGAAATCGTCGATTTCCTGAAGAATCCTGCCAAATACACCAAATTGGGCGGCAAGATTCCAAAGGGCGTGCTGCTTGTCGGCCCTCCCGGAACAGGTAAGACCTTGTTAGCCAAGTCGGTGGCTGGCGAAGCCAATGTGCCGTTTTTCAGCATTTCGGGTTCCGATTTCCTTGAGATGTTTGTCGGCGTCGGCGC
>CALGBV010000276.1 GCA_937884015.1 uncultured Bacteroidales bacterium | reverse complement strand
ACATGCCGTTGCGCTTCACGCATGGCACTTCGACCAAACCCGCCACAGGGTCGCAAATCAGGCCCAACACGTTCTTGATGGCAATGGTGAAAGCTTCAACCATCTGCTCGTTGCTGCCGCCTTCCAGGTAGGTGAGCGCGGCTGCTGCCATGGCTGATGCGGCACCTACTTCGGCCTGACAGCCGTAGTCGGCGCCAGCGGTGGAGACGTCGTCGAACAGGATCATGCCGAAGAATCCGGCCACCATCAGGGCTTCGCAAAGGCGTTCTTCGGAAGGATGCTGTAATTCGTCGTAAGCCTTCAAGACACCGGGCAGAATGCCGCATGAACCTGCCGTCGGACAGGCTACAATCAGTCCCGACTTGGCGTTGATTTCGTTGACGGCCACTGCGTAGGTGATGGCGCGTCCGAAAAGGTTGTCGAACAAGGCGTTTTGGCCGAGGTAATCATCAAGCATCGAGGCGTTTTTCCCGCTGAGTTTGAAAAGCGACAGTTCCTTGCTTTGCAGCCCTTTGTTGACGGCACTTTTCATGATGTTCCAGTAGGATGACATCTTGCCGTAAATCTTCTGCCTGTCGGTGTTTTGCAGCATTGTTTCGGTCTCGACAATGATGTCAATCAGGTTGCGCCCTTTGGCGTAACGCAGCATTTCCTCAAACGAGTTGAAAGGCATCTGCGGCGGATTGGCCACGGCCTCATCGTTGAAAATCTTGGTGATGGTAGGGTAGGAGGCGTTGCTTTTGTTGCAGGTGACGATGGCACCGTCAACGAGGCGCATGTCGTTTTTGCCATTGAGTGGTGCGTTGAGCAAGCCATCGAAATAGCGGATTTCTATGTTGCCGCCACCGATGGAGAAGCCTGTGATGCAGTGCGTCGCCTTGTCGCTCGTGAAAATGATTTCGGCAATGTTGTGACCTTGCTGTTGGGCATATTTCTTTTCCTCTTCGTCGCTGCCCCTTGTGTAACCGCAAAATGCTATCTTGCACCCTTTTATGTCGAAACCGTTTTGCTTCAGGAAGGCTGGGTCACCGTGAGTTAAAAGTTCGGCATCGTCGGTGGCAAAGCCCGAAAGCCCGCCGCCGATGGCATGCGGGGTTTTGTGCGCCACGCCTGTGTCGCGGAACGATGCAAACAGCTTGACTTCGATGCTTTTGACCAGCTCGCCGCTTTCAATCACGGCTTCGATGATGTGGCGCGACAAAAGTCCGATTCTGCTGGCTCCGGCAGTGTGCGAACTCGATGGCCCAACCATGGCGGGACCAACCAAGTCGAAGATGCTCATGGCCTTGATGCGGGTCTGTATGTAGCGGCGAAAGTCGTCGGTTATGGAAGCAAGCTTCTCGTCTTCAATCGGCTGACTGAGCAGAATCTCGACATCGAAAAACGACTTGTTTTTCCTTGATTCGATGGCAAGTGCTTGGGCGATGTGTATCTCGCAAATTTTCAAATCGTTCTTGCTAACGATTTCCAGGAAATTAGGGAAAAACGTGTAGTGCGATACATTGGAACATTGCAGGTGTATCTTCTTGCGTTCGGCATCCAGATCGTCAACGATAACGGATTGAGTCTCGTGAGCAAAATCAGGGGAATTGGGAGTTGGTTTGTCAAGTGCCTGATTCCTAATTGGTTTTACTGATAAGAGGGTGACAATCAAATCATCTGCAACTGATGGGAAAATGGAATAAAAGCAACTCGTCGTGTCATTAGGCAGTTTCATTGACATCAATTTGCTGATAATGCTTTCCAGGTTCAGATGGGCGGCGAAAATGGCCTTTTCGTGTGAAAATAGTATTCTGACATCGTCATTGTCCTTGAGTTGGCCTATTGCTTTTTCCACTTCCATGAATTCCTTTTCGCTAAGGAATCGGTGCAGTGTGTCTTCAAATTGTCTGTCCATGTTTGTCATTTATAATCCGATTTCCAATTCCAGACCGACGCTCCATGGAGAAGGTTCGGGGGTTGGAACATTAAAGATGTCCGACAAACGGTAGTTCCCGTAAACGGAAAGGCCGATGCCGCTGCTGAATGATTTGCTGATGCGTGTCGTGACGCCATATTGATACCAGTTCATGTCTTTGTAGCCTGTGTATTTCGTCACGACGCGGTCGTTGTATGGCCATTCGTCAGGCGTGTTGGTCATGATGTCCTTTACTTTGCGCGTTGCCGCCAAGGAACCGTAGACACCCAAATCCCAGTTCATGCCCCACAGCCGGTTGACAATGCGCTGGAACACCTCGCCACGGATTTGCATGGAACGTATTGCTGTTGTGTGGTTTGTGCCATCTTCGGTGGGA
The DNA here is from genome assembly GCA_937884015.1 of uncultured Bacteroidales bacterium. Classification (GTDB taxonomy): domain Bacteria; phylum Bacteroidota; class Bacteroidia; order Bacteroidales; family F082; genus Limimorpha. The sequence continues at coordinate 4,725 of CALGBV010000276.1, read as the reverse complement.
GGCACGTCTTTAGCGCGGAAACGGTAGAAGTCGGCGCTGAGGCCCATGCCGAATTTGTAAGTCTTGCCGTACATCCAGCGTCTGCCAAAGGCGTAATGGCGGCTGTAGCCGTCCCAATAGTCTGTCGGCAGGTTATAGTCGTATTGCATGAAGAATTTCGATGCCCAGTTTTCTTGTTGGGCTTTATAGTGGGTTGCATTGCGCTCAATGCCGATGTAGGCGTTGCCTTCCGAAACGGGTGCGCCAATGGCCAAGGCTTGGTTGTCCTTCACTTCGTAGGAATCATGAAAACCTTTGTATGAAACATTGATCTTTTTTGTGTCAGCTAATCTGTTTTTACTAATCACAATGTCTTCCTGGTCGGCAATTAGAAGTTGGTAATAACCGTTCAGAATGCCGTTTTCGCCCTCGTAGTTGATGAAAATTTCATCCATGATGATTTCGGTCGAATCAAGAGGAACTTTATTGGTGAAATGAATTCTGATGGCGTTTTCGTCTTCAACGAAAACGAAATTGCGTGGCGTGACTTTTCTTTCCTTGATGAAATAGCCGGCTTGCGGCACACCGTAACCGAAAGCATAGTCATAATAAGGATAGAGGTCGCCCGATTTCTCGATTTCGGCTTTCAGTTGCAAGGCGGTGAGGTCGCGGCAGGTTTGCCAAGCGCAGGCGCAGAAACCTGCCGTCAGCGGACTGGAAAACGAAGTGCCGAAAGCACTTTCGTAGCCGCCCGATGGATTGGCAACCGTGGCTTGACCGAAAGCGCAGACATTAGGTTTCATCCTGCCATCGGCTGATGGACCGTAAGAACTGAAGGAAATGTGACGGTAACTCACCAAGTCAGCGTTGATGCCGCCCACGCAGAGTACATTCTCAGCGTCGGAAGGCGTGATGATGGTGCGCCAGCGGCTGTCGTCGCCTTCGTTGCCGGCTGAATTGCAAACCAGAATGCCTTTTTCAACGGCTTTGTTAGCAGCCTTGGCCACATACGATGTGCCGTCCATGTCTTTGGTATAATGGCGGTCTTTTCCGTAGCCCAGCGAACTGTTGATGATGTCGGCGCCGTTTTTGTCGGCCCATTCGGCACCTTGCGCCCACCAAATCTCTTCCTTGAAAGGCTCAGGGTCGATTTCGGTGCGGCCCAAAAGGAATTCTGCACCTGTGGCGAGGCCCAGTTGCTGACCGTCCTTCATGCCGGCAATGCAGCTCAGCACCATGGTGCCGTGGGTGCCCCAGCCATAGACGTTTTCCTGCTTTTTTGGGAAATTGTAAGTTTTGATAATCTGATGGTTGTCTCTCAAATGCTGAAAGGCAGGGTGCTTGTCGACGCCAGGAAATCCGGCATCCAAAACGCAGATGCGCAAGCCTTTGCCGTTGATGCCTTTGTTGATGAATTTCTGTCCTTCGAAACGCTTCACTTGGTCGGTCAGGACATCCTTGTTTTCACCAGTGATTTCCATAGTTTTATATTCGGCCACGCTGCCTTCCGAGGCAATTTCCTGCACATAGCTCACAAATGGCATCTGGCTGATTGCGTTGATGTTGTCGTCGGTGGCCATAATGCCCAAAGCGTTGAGCCAGCGCGATTCGCCCACCATCTCATCGGCGTAGGCGGCCACGGCGTTCACATAACTGCCGTTGAGCGGATAGTTGCTGATGTCGTAAAGGTCGGCGCCGCATTTCTGGTAACGCTCGATGGCTTTCGCATCGAAATAGGTGTAAGGGTCGAACTGAGTGTCGTTTTTGTCGGTGAGGAACACCCAATAGCATTTCTGCTGTGCAAAGCCTGCAATGGCAAGCAATGCGAATGCGATGGTGAGGATTTGCTTTTTCATTCTATTGTTATTATTATTGGTTGCCTGATATGATTTCGCAAAAATAGTTTTTTTATCCTTTCAGAAAAGCAGTTCCTGTTGAAAAACAAAAAAAGCGAAATGCCGTGACTGTTGCGCCACACATTTCGCCTTTTTATTTCTTTGCTATGTCGTTAATCAGAAGGCAAGCTCCAAGCCGATGCTCCATGGCGAAGGCTGGTCGGTTTGATAGCCAAGCAAAGGATCGCCTATTGTCACGATGTCCGACAAACGGTAATAGCCGATAAGCGATACGCGGATGCCGTCGAAGTCCTTGCCGATGCGTGTGGTAACGCCGTATTGGAACAGGTTCATGCTTTTGCAGCCCGTGAAATGGGTGACAATCTGATTGTCGTAATAGTAATGATCTTCTGGTTTTGGAGTGTAGTCAACATAGTCTCTGACCTTTCGGGTGAGGGCGATGCCGCCGTATGCGCCAAGGTCCCAGTTCACGCCCCACGACTTAATGACGATGCGCTGGAAGATTTCAGCTCTGATTTGCATGGAGCGTGCAGCTGTTTTGTGGTTTAATGACTTGTATTCCAATTCATTGTCGTTGAAATAGTATTTATCGTACGAACGACGGAAACGGTAGAAATCGGCGCTGAGGCCAAAGCCGATGTTGTAAACGTCGCCATAATAGAAGCGGTCGCCAAAAGCGTAATGGCGGCTGAAACCGTCCCAAACGGTGGTGGGAAGATAGTTGTCGTAGAGGAAGAATCCTTCGTTGTGCCAGTCGGAGTTTTTTTGTTCCTTGTCCTGGGCAAAACCCGTCACGGCAAACAAGGCCAAAATGATGGTGAAAAGCTGTTTTTTCATTTTTATTGATTTGAATTTGATATAGTTGAATTGTATGCTGCAAAATAAAGCAATAATCCGTTCCGCTCAAAGGAAAAAAAACGCTTTGATTGTCCGCACGATTCTAAATTAGAAAGATTCTAATTTATGGAATTAAATTTGAATTGTCTTAAAAATGGTTGATAGACAATAAGCTGCTTTGTTTTTGGAGATGAATAAATTCACCCTATATTATTTGGAATAATTGGAAAAATATGCGTATATTTGCACCGAATTTCGAGAAATCGGAATTTCAACCTGATAAAATTAGAATAAACTCAAGTAATAACCTATAAAAAGGAGAATAAAATGGCAAAAGTTAAGTCTTTAGCAGAACTGAAAGCTATGAGAGAGAAGCTTCAGTCTAATCTTGACCTTCGCGAAAAGAGCAACGATCCTGACTCGTTAGTTCAAATCAAGGTCGCAATGGCAACTTGCGGTATCGCCGCTGGCGCAAAGCAAGTTATGGAACACATGATGGAAAAGGCCGACGAGCTGAAACTCGCCATCGTCTTCACACAGACCGGTTGCATGGGCTACTGCCACGCAGAACCGACCATCGAAGTGAAGTGCCCAGGCAGAGACCCGCTGGTATTCGGTCATGTCGACAACAACAAGGCTGATGAAATCCTCACCAAGTATGTCATGAACAACGAAATGGTGGAAGGTATCATCCCTGTGAACTATGAAACAATTGGTTAATCTTTAATTGGAGGACTTTATATGACAAAAATTAAGATGCACGTGCTCTGCTGCGGCGGTACTGGTTGCCAGGCATCAGCAAGTGCTCAGATCGTCAAGAACTTCGAGACCATCCTGGCCGAGAAGGGCTTGCAAGATGAAGTTCAGGTAATCAAGACAGGTTGCTTCGGTTTCTGCGAAAAGGGACCTATCGTCAAGATCATGCCTGACAACACTTTTTATACCCAAGTTAAACCTGAAGACGTTGAAAAGATAGTCAACGAACATATCATCAAGGGTCGTAAGGTTACGGATCTTCTTTATCTGGATCCTGAAAACCAAGAACACGTTGCTGACTCAAAGCACATGGGCTTCTATCGTAAGCAGCTCCGTATCGCTTTGCGTAACTGCGGTTTCGTCAATCCTGAAGACATCGACGAATGCATCTCACGTGGCGGTTACGAAGGTCTCGGCAAGTGCTTGACCGAAATGACACCTCAGCAGGTTATCGACGAAGTCACCAAGTCAGGTCTCCGTGGCCGTGGCGGCGCGGGCTTCCCGACCGGCGTGAAATGGGGTCTCTGCGCAAAGAACAAGTGCGATGAAATGTACGTCATCTGCAACGCTGACGAAGGCGACCCAGGTGCGTTCATGGATCGTTCCATCATGGAAGGCGACCCGCACTCAATCGTCGAAGCTATGGCTATCTGCGGTTATGCAATCGGCGCTACCCACGGTTTGGTCTACATCCGTGCTGAATATCCTCTGGCTATCCACCGTCTGCAAGTCGCTATCGCTCAGGCTCGCGAATATGGTCTCCTCGGTGAAGACATCCTCGGCACTGGCTTCAATTTCGACATCGAACTCCGTTACGGTGCCGGCGCATTCGTTTGCGGTGAAGAAACAGCTCTGATCCACTCCATGGAAGGTAAGCGTGGTGAACCTACGTTCAAGCCACCGTTCCCAGCTGTTGCAGGCTACAACATGAAGCCTTCAAACGTGAACAACGTCGAAACCTTCGCCAACATCCCGATCATCATCACAAAGGGTGCTGAATGGTTCCAGACAATCGGTTCAGAAAAATCAAAGGGTACAAAGGTGTTCGCTTTGGCTGGCCAGATCAACAACGTCGGTCTGATCGAAGTTCCTATGGGAACAACCCTTCGCGACATCATTTATGAAATCGGTGGTGGCATTAAGGGTGGCCGTCAATTCAAGGCCGTCCAGACAGGTGGCCCTTCAGGCGGCTGCTTGACTGCAAAGCACCTCGACACTCAGATTGACTATGATAGCCTCGTGGCTGCTGGCTAAATGATGGGCTCTGGCGGTATGGTTGTCATGGACGAAACCTCCT
>CALGBV010000275.1 GCA_937884015.1 uncultured Bacteroidales bacterium | reverse complement strand
GCATAGCGAATTGATTGATGGCAAAGTGTTTTTATTGTTTTTGTTTGTGCCAACAAGTAAATAAGAGCCTTTTTCAAATCTAAAATTTCAGATTGTGGATTTTGATTAGAATCCGATGAGATAGCACGCGTAACCAACGATGGCCGCCACAATCACATTGATGATTTTGGCTTTCAGGAAACTGGATTTGCTTTCGGCCAAAAGTGGGAGAGAAGCGTGCCCGTCCTGGGAAATGGAACTTGCTAAAAGCACAGAGAACGGCACAACGCCCGTGGCAAACAGTGTGACGAAAAGCATGTGCGGTCCTGATTCGGGAATGATGCCGATGAGGATGGCGAACAGAATCATCCAAGGAATGTTGGAACTGACCCAATTCTCGATGTGGAAATAGTGCAGTCCGATTTCGATGACGACGAGCGCACCGAAAGTCCAGAGAAAAATCGGCAAGAAATGTTTCTTGATGATATGTTCCCAAAGGTGTTCCTTGATGATATGCTCCGGCGAAGTGGCGATGAAATAAACCACGACTAAACTCACGAGGGCAAAGATTAAGTTCATCCAGTATTCGTCGAAGATGTTGAGATGTGTGTGGTCGTGGGCTTCTTCCATTTCAAAGTCATGCGCATCGCAATGCGTTTCTTCGCTGATAACCAGTTCGGTATCGTGACCATGGCCTTCGTGTTCATGCTCATGGTCATGCTCCAACATGCCAAAAGCCAAGGCAAAAATGAAAAGCAGCACACCCAGAAGCAAGGCGATGCGCTCGGCGCTGGCGTGCTTCATGTTGCGCCATGTCGGTTTCTCGTCGCTCTTGCCGTGATGGTGGTCTTCTTCGTGAATCTGATATTCTTCGTCGCAGCCGATATGCTCGTTTTGTTTCGGCTTGGAGAAACGGTCAACGATGAGACCCGCAACAATGGCTACCACAAACAAAATGCCGCAAAGTATCACGGCTTCCTTCGGAATCATGGCCAACATGACAAAGGCTTCGTCGCCCGATGAAGCAATCATCATGGCGATTAAAGCGCCGAAACTCAGCAATTTATGAGAATACATCGAAACCGCCGCAAAACCGCCCATGCAGCCAGGAATGATGCCTAAACCGGCACCCAAAACGACTTGTCCAAAGCGGTTTTTCCTCAGTCGGCCAAATAGTTTTCCTTGCGAGTTGATGTTGATGTATTCAATCATCAGCATCATGATGATGACTAAACCTGTGACTAAAATGCTGTTTCTCAGTACGTCGAAAAATAAATCCAAAAATTCGTGCATGACTTCGATTTTAAGGGTGCAAAAATACTACTTTTGTTGTCAAATTTCATATCCAATGAGAAAACATTACCTAATTTTCCTTTTGCTGCCATTCTTGGTTTCGTGCGAAAACGCTGAAAATGAATGTGATGATTCAATCGTTTTGCGTTATGATGCGCCAGCCAAAATTTGGGAGGAGACTTTGCCCTTAGGCAATGGTCATTTGGGCATGATGTCTGATGGCGGCGTTGAAAACGAACATATTGTTTTGAACGACATAACCTTATGGTCGGGAAGTCCGAATGACGATGCCAATCCGAAAGCGAAAGCGGCATTGCCCGAAATCCGTGAATTGCTTTTGGAAGGCAAGAATTATGAAGCGCAACAGCTTATGTATGAATCGTTTGTTTGTGGGGGAGAAGGCTCTGGTCACGGGAGCGGGGCGAATGTGCCATACGGCTGCTATCAAACCTTGGGCAACTTGGATATTACCTATTTCTATGAAAACGATGCTCCCGCGACTGATTACGAGCGCGGTCTCAATGTCAGCGATGCTATGGCTTACACCTTATTTAATAAAGGTGGCGTTTCCTATCGCCGCGATTATTTTGCCTCGCGCAAAGATGATCTTGGCGTGATTCATTTCACTGCCAATCAGGAAAACATGGTGTCGTTTGCTTATAATCTGAATCGTCCCGAACGCGCCGAAATCATCACATCGGAAAACGGAATCGTGATGTTCGGAATGTTGGAAAGCGGTCAGGAAAATGCGGAAGGCATGCGTTATCAGGCGGTCGTGTGCCTGAAAAATGATGGGGGAGAAGTGTCTTTCAATGATTCGTGCGTCGTTTTGCAAAATGCAAATGAGGCAACGCTGTATTTCATTTCCCAAACGAATTGGGAAGATAGAAAGAAGAGAGTTAAAGATGTCGATTTTCAATTCTTTGATTCTTTGGATTATGAAACTGAATTGCAGCAGCATCTTGAAAGCTATCAAGCCTTGTTTGATAGGGCAAGCCTGCAAATTGGTGAAGCGGTTGTCAATGACACGATGACTTTGTCGGAACATTGGCAGCGTTTTCTTGATGAGGAAGATGCTTGGTTGCCAATGGCTTACTTCAATTTCGGCCGTTATCTTTTGATTAGTTCCACGCGCGAGGATTTGCTGCCGCCGAATTTGCAGGGACTTTGGGCAAACACGATTCAGACGCCTTGGAATGGCGACTATCATCTGAACATCAATGTGCAGATGAACCATTGGCCGGTCGAAGTTTGCAATCTTTCGGAACTGCATTTGCCATTGGTGAAACTTGCTGAAAATCTTTCCGTTACAGGAGAAAAGACGGCGCGCGATTTTTACGATGCGCAAGGTTGGGTGGCGCATTTCGGAACCAATATTTGGGGGTATTCGGCTCCTGGCGAACATCCTTCGTGGGGTGCAACCAATACTTGCGGCGCATGGCTGGCTTTACATGCTTGGCAGCATTATCTTTTTACGGAAGACGTTGATTTTCTGAAAGAAATCTATCCGATGCTAAAAGGTGCGGCACATTTTTTCATGGATGTGATGATTGAGGAACCTGAACACGGTTGGTTGGTCACGGCACCGACTTCATCGCCTGAAAATGCGTTCTGTCTTAACGATGGGCGCATGGCAAGCGTCTGCATGGGCAGCACGATGGACGTGCAGATTATCACCGAACTTTTCGATGCAGTGGCTTCTGCTTCCGCTATTTTGAATGAAGACCTTGCTTTTGCTGACTCATTGAAACAGACCGAGTTGCGTTTTCCTCCTATGCAGGTCAGCGAGAAAGGTTACTTGATGGAATGGCTGAAAGATTACGAAGAAACCGAACCGCATCACCGTCATTTGTCGCATTTGTTCGGCTTGTATCCCGGCGACTTGATTACAAAGGCCAAGACGCCGCAGTTGCTGGATGCTTGCCGTGTCAGTTTGGAGCGTCGCGGTGATGAGGGCACAGGCTGGTCAATGGCTTGGAAGGTGAATTTCTGGGCGCGCTTAGGCGATGGAAATCATGCGTATAAGTTGCTGAAAAATCTGTTGTCGCCATGTATGCCTATGGAGGGTGCGACTTATAACGGCAATGGCGCTGGCTCGTATCCGAACTTGTTTTGCGCACATCCGCCTTTCCAAATTGATGGCAATTTCGGCGGCACGGCGGGTATTGCCGAAATGCTGATTCAAAGTCACGATGGTTATATTGAATTGTTGCCGGCTTTGCCCGATTGTTGGCCAAATGGATCATTCAAAGGACTTTGTGCACGTGGCGGCGCTGTCGTTGATTGCGAATGGAAGGATGGAAAGGTCGTTGATTACCCCGTTTCGGCACCAGAAGGAAAAAAGTTTAAGGTGTTGGTGAATGGTGAAATGGTGGAGCGGTAGGGTTTGTGGTTATTGATTAGGATGATTATTTATGGAAACTATATACCCGAAAGCACAAAGCGGGTTATTAGCCATAATTATATAAGATATTATTTGTTTGTATTTTTCCTGAATTTGGCAAATTATTTCTTTGTATTTTTTCCGAATTTGGTAAATTATTTCTTTGTATTTTTCCTTGAATTGTATATTTTTGCAGTCTGAAACATTCAAGTTATGTATTGCAAAAGACTGATTGATAATTATTTGATGGAATGGGCTGCTTTGGATGAACACAAACCGCTTTTACTGCGTGGTGCCCGTCAAGTTGGGAAATCAAGTGCTGTCAGGCATTTGGGAGAAACATTCGACAACTATATTGAAATCAATTTCGAGGAACAGCCGAGATATAAGGCTGTCTTTCAGGAAGATTTAGATGTGAATCGTATCGTTTCCATGATTTCCGTTTATTGCGGCAAAGTGATCAAACCGGGCAAAACTTTGCTTTTTCTGGATGAAATACAAGAGTGTCATGAGGCCATAATGAGTCTTCGTTTTTTTAAGGAACAATTGCCCGGCCTGCATGTTGTGGCAGCGGGTTCGTTGCTTGAGTTTGCTTTACAAGATTTGCCGACTTTTGGCGTTGGCCGTATTCATTCCATGTTTATGTATCCCATGTCTTTTGATGAATTTCTGATGGCAAATGGTAATGATTCCTTGTTGATTGCCAAGCAAGAAGCATCGAAAGACAATCCGTTGCCTGAACTTTTTCATCAGAAATTAGTCGCTCTTTTCCGGACTTTTTTATTAGTCGGTGGAATGCCAGAAGTGGTTGCCAAATGGGTGAAAACGCACGATTATCTGAAATGTCAGGAAATTCAGGATGATATTCTGCTTACCTACGAAGATGATTTTGGAAAATACAAAAAGCGTGTTGACCCTATTTTGATGCGTCTTACTTTGCGAAGTGTTGCCGCGCAGGTTACCAAGAAGTTTGTCTATTCTCAGGTGTCGTCTGAATATAAAGTTGAGAAAATTAAGAATGCTGTTGAGATGCTTGTCTTGGCAGGAATTCTTTACCCCGTGACAAATTCGTCAGCCAACGGATTGCCTTTGGGCTGTGAAGCCGATGATAGTTGCAGAAAAATGCTGCTGCTTGACACGGGCCTGTTGCTAAGGCTTCTTGACATGACATTTCATAATGCAAAAGAAATGGCTGCTTTTATTTTGTCGTCAAAAGAGAACGATTTGGTGAATAAGGGGGTACTAACGGAAATGTTTGTCGGATTGGAAATGTTGCGCTATAAGAAGCCAACTTTACGTCATGAATTGTATTATTGGCTTAGAAAACAGAAAAGCAGTTTGTCGGAGGTGGATTATTTGGAAGTGAAGAATATGAAAGTCTTGCCAATTGAAGTGAAAGCAAGTATGCAAGGCGGAATGAAAAGCCTTTGGATTATGATGCGCGAAAAGAAACTTGATTCGGGTGTCAGGTGCTCTCTGGAAAACTTTAGTCATTTTGATTATACTGATAGTGAGGATGATAACGCTATTCGGCATATTAGTGTGTTTCCGCTTTATGCCGTTGCGGAGATGCTGAAATGAAATTATTCATTATGAAATTTTCTGCCAATTCTCCATTTGTTTATCTTTGCCACTTAATTTTTGTAGCGATATTTTTTGAATAATGAATTATCTGTCAGTCAACTCCATATCGAAATCGTTTGGCATCAAGACACTGTTTTCTGATGTCACCTTTGGCATTGAAAAAGGCGACAAGACGGCTTTGATTGCCGCCAACGGCTCGGGCAAGTCGACCATGCTGAAAATCCTGATGGGGCAGGAAAGTCCCGATTCAGGTTCAATCGTGTATGCCAACGACTTGAAAATCGGATATTTGGAACAGCTCCCGACTTATCCTTCAGGCAGCCGTATCAGCGATTTGCTGGAAGATTTGAATGAGGAGCAGCGCCTGAATGCCGTTCAGTTCCTTTCGCGTTTCGAATTGAATGACACCGATAATCTTTCTGGTGGCCAAATCAAGCGCCTGGCATTGGCTTTGGTCTTACTGCACGACCCCGATTTCCTGATTATGGACGAACCGACCAACCACTTGGATGTGGAAATGGTGGAGTGGCTCGAAAAGTATCTGACCCAGTCAAGAGTGACGCTTCTGATGGTTACGCACGACCGCTATTTCCTTGACCGTGTGTGCAATAAAATATTTGAATTGTACCAAGGCGTGATGTACACGCACAACGGCAATTTCGATTATTACGTCCAGAAAAGCCCCGAGCGTGAGGAAGTGAAACGTGCCACTGCCGAAAAAGCGGGTCAATTGCTGAAACACGAACTAGAATGGATGCGCAGCACGCCGCAAGCCCGCACGGGCAAGTCAAAAAGCCGCATTGATGCCTTTTATGATTTGAAGGATAAGGCTAAGGTTCAGCAAGTTGAAGAACAGTTGCAGTTTGGTTTGAACATGCAGCGACTTGGCGGAAAAATCCTGGAATTGGTGAATGTTAGCAAGAGTTACGATGACATTACCGTGCTGAAAGAGTTCGATTATGTCTTCAAACGCGGTGAACGCATCGGCTTGATTGGCAAGAATGGAGTAGGGAAGTCGTCATTTCTGAATCTCATTACAGGTGCCGTGAAGCCCGATATGGGTCATATCATTGTTGGACAAACGGTTACTTACGGCTACTATCGTCAGGAAGGCATCAAGTTCGATGAAGATAAGACGGTTTTGGACACCATACGCGATATTGCCGAAGTGATTTATTACGGTAAGAATCAGGTATATACCGCGGAACAATTGCTGGCGCATTTCATGTTTCCTTACAAGATGCACCGTCAGCCGGTGGCGCTTTTGAGCGGCGGCGAGAAACGCCGGCTTTATCTGCTCACGGTTCTGGTCAGCAATCCGAATTTCCTGATTTTGGACGAACCGACCAACGATTTGGATTTGCTCACCTTGCAAAAATTGGAAGACTTTTTGCGTGGTTACAAAGGCTGTCTTCTGGTGGTCTCGCACGACCGTTTCTTCATGGACGAAGTCGTTGACCAGCTTTTTGTCTTTCAAGGCGAAGGCAAGGTGAAAGGCTTCATGGGCAACTATTCGCAATACAAGGATTATCTGACCGAAAAACTCAAGGCGGAACGCAAGGAACAAACCGCACAAAAACAAGCGGAACCCGTGCAGAAAAAAGTCCGCGAAAAGGTGAAACGCTCTTTCAAGGAAAACCGCGAGTTTGAGGATTTGACCAAGCAAATCGCTGAACTTGAGGCAGAAAAAGCTGCAATCAATGAGGCGTTAAACATCGAAACGGATTATCAGAAACTGCATGATATGGGCAAACGTTTGACTGAAATTAACGATTTGTTGGATGAAAAGGAATTACGTTGGCTCGAATTGGACGAAATAGGAGGCTGATGTTATGAGAAATCGCGAAGACAACTGGTTTGAAAAGCTGATGCTGAACGAAAACATCATTTTTGCCGTCATTTTCATAAATGCCGTCGCCATTTTCGTTCAGGAAACAATAGGTTATCGAAGCTGGCTTTATGCAATCGATTTGGTTTGTACCATTTTTTTCCTTGTGGAAATGATTGTGAAGCATTGCGAGTATGGCTTTAAAGGCTATTGGTCGGATGGTTGGAACCGCCTTGATGGCATTTTGGTCATTTTATCGTTGCCAACCTTAGTTATGCTTTTCATTCCGTTGGGGATGGCTGATTTGAGTGTCCTGCTGATTTTGAGGGTGTTGCGTGTCATGAAATTCTTCCGTGTGGTGCATTTCTTTCCGAGTTTTTCACATATTGCCAAAAATTTCAAGCTGGCCATGCGTCAGTCGTATGCTTTCTTGCTGTGTTATTTGGTCATCATCGTCATTTTCGGCATGATTAATTGCAGCATTTTCAAAGACTTGGTTCCAAAATATTTCGGTACGCCTTTGGACAGCATTTATTCTGTGTTCCGTTTGTTCACGGTCGAAGGCTGGTACGACATTCCTGATTCCATCGCAGTGGTCACTTCGCCGTTTTGGGGCAAAATGATCAGGCTATATTTCTGCCTGTTGCTGCTCATGGGTGGCGTCATCGGCATGTCGTTCATCAACTCGATTTTCGTTGATGCCATGGCCAGCGACAACAACGACGATGTGAAGGCGCAACTGACTGAAATTGAAAAGAAATTGGATAAGCTGCTTGAGGAAAAGGAAGCGGAAGATAAATGAATGGTGATGGGTGTTAGGTGAATGGTTGTTGGATACCTTCCAAAAAATAAAAATCAGCAACCTGCCAATGCAAGTTGCTGATTTCGGTTTTAATTTACTGATTTAAAACAAATGTCTTATTTCAGCGGGCTTGGCGTGTGGTATTCGCGTTTGCCGAGTTCGCCGTCGAGGACCAGCATGGCGGCATTGTCGCCGTTGGTCATCTTGGCTTGGAAGATGAGATCGCGGTCATTTTCTTCTTCTTCAATCTGTTCGTCGATGAACCATGCGAGCATGTTTTGAGCAGCGCGGTCATGGTCGTCTTCGGCGATGTCGCAGAGGTGGTTGATCATGGCGGTCACTCTCTTTTCATGAGCCCATGTGTCTTCGAAGGTAGCGAGAACGCTGTCCCATTCGGTCTGGACTTCAGCGATAGGAGCGAGGATGACCTTTGCATCCTGTGAATGAAGGTAGTTGATGAAGATTTCGGCATGAGCCTGTTCTTCAAGGAATTGCACTTTGTACCAGTTGGCGATGCCTTTGAAACCCTTCTTGTAAAGGTCTTGCGACATGCTCAGGTAAAGGTAAGCTGACCACATTTCAGCATTGATTTGCTGGTTGATGGCTTCTGTTAATCTTTCACTAATCATAGTTCTGTGTGTTTATGGTTGATAATTAAATGTCTCTTTTGTAGAGACGCGATTCATCGCGTCTTAGATGTTAGGAGTGAAGAGTGAGGAGTATTTTTTTAATTCTTGATTTTATTGAAACGATAACCATCGGATTTCAAATTTGTTCAAAAAAAATCGAAATTATATACTTCGTGTTTTCTAAAATTGCAAAAGGTGCCGTTTGCAATTGAAACTTAATTCCTAACTCCTCCCTTTTCATCTAATCATTTCCCAAAATAGCGCTTGTAAAGACCTTCGAATCCTTTGCCGTGGCGGGCTTCGTCCTTAGCCATTTCGTGAACGGTGTCGTGGATGGCATCCCAGTTCATCTCTTTGGCGCGTTTGGCGATACGCATTTTGTCAGCGCAGGCACCACTTTCAGCTAACATACGTTTCTCGAGGTTCGTTTTGGTGTCCCAAACCACGTCGCCGAGGAGTTCTGCGAATTTTGCGCAGTGCTCAGCTTCTTCGAAAGCATAGCGCTTGAAAGCTTCTGCCACTTCAGGATAACCTTCGCGGTCAGCTTGACGGCTCATAGCGAGGTACATACCTACTTCAGTAGCTTCTCCCATAAAATGGGCGTTGAGGTCTTTGATCATTTCTTCGTCAGAAGTCTTGGCAACGCCGATGACGTGTTCAGTGGCGAATGTGAGCTCGCCGTCTTCTTTGACTTCTTCGAATTTTTCAGCGGGTTGGCCGCATTGAGGACATTTTACAGGGGGCTCTTCGCCTTCATAGACGAAACCGCAAACTTTACATACGTATTTTTTCATATTGTAGTGATTTTATAAGTGTTTTTCTTTATTCGTGAGTTCGTTTAAAAGTATTTGTCGGAGTGAGGTGGAGGATATGTCGCGGGTCATTTTGCCCTCTTGGCAAATGGAAATAGTGCCGGTCTGTTCGGAAACGATGACGGCGATAGCATCTGTCATTTCTGTGGAACCTAACGCCGAGCGATGGCGTAGT
>CALGBV010000274.1 GCA_937884015.1 uncultured Bacteroidales bacterium | reverse complement strand
TGTTGAACGGACAGTTTGGCCAGATGGTGGCTTACCGTCATCCAGACTTGATTGCAGTGCCATTGAAGGAAGCCATCGCCCAACCAAATTTAGTGAAAATCGACAGCGATTTGGTCAAGACCGCCGAAGGTCTCGGCATTTCGCTCGGAATATGAAGGACGTTTTTGACTTTTGGACTTGTGGACATTTAGACTTTTCTGAAGTTCATAAGTCCAATGGTCAAAAAGTCTAATAGTCCAAAAGTCCAATTGTCTAATAGTCCAATTGTCTAATAGTCAAACCATCCCAGTCATGAACATTTCCGTTATCAGCACAGCGCAGCAATGCAATGATTTCAATTTCAGCGGTCAAATTGCCGTTGTGATTGATGTTTTGCGTGCCACTTCCGTCATCACTACCGCCTTGGATAATGGAGCAAAATCGGTGATTCCTGTCAAGACGGTTGAAGAGGCGGAACAGGTTTTTTCGGCTTTGCCGGAAGGCTCGGCACTGAAAGGCGGCGAAAGACATTCCGTGAAAATTGAAGGCTTCGATTTGGACAATTCCCCTTTGAAATACAAAAGGAAAACCGTTGAAGGCAGGGACATCATCCTGACCACGACCAACGGAACAAACGCCATCAATAATGTCCGCCAGGCAGAAAAAGTCGTTTTGGCCTGTTTCCGCAATTTGGATGTTGTTTCCGATTACTTGATTGAAAATCAAAAAGATATTTCCATTGTTTGCTCTGGAACCGAAGGTCGTTTTTCGTTGGACGACGGTTTGTGCGCCGGCATGTTGATACATCTGCTCAAGGCAAAAACGAAATGCGAGTGTGACGATTTAGGCATTCTTTTGGAACGATCATACCAAAACAGCGCCAACAATCTTTTTGCCGCATTGACGGCATGCTTTCATGTTAAAAGACTCTTTGCTTTAGGTTTTTACGACGATTTGAAATTCTGCCTCGAAACCAATTGCGTGAAAACCATTCCTATCCTTAACGACAACAAAATCATTGCTTTAGGCTAAATCATATTCAGCATCCTATCGCCCTCGAAATCACCAGTCTGAGAATTTCTGACGTTCCTTCGCCGATTTGCAGGATGCGCTGGTCGCGATAGAAGCGTTCCATGTCGAATTCCTTCAGCAAGCCGTGGCCGCCCATCACCTGAACGGCGTTGTCGCAAACCTCGGCGGCGATTTCCGAACAATACAATTTCGCCATAGCCGCTTCCTTGCCAAACGGGCGGTGCTGGTCTTTCAGCCAGCAAGCCTTGTAAAGCAGTCCGCGGGCGGCTTCAATCTTCATGGCCATGTCGGCAAGTTTGAAACCGACAGCTTGGAATTTGCAGACGGGCTTGCCAAACTGCACGCGCTTCTGCGAATAAGCCAAAGCCATTTCGTAAGCGCCTTGCGCACAGCCCAAACCCATGGCGGCAATCGAGAGACGGCCTGAATCCAAGGTAGCCAACATCATGTGAGAAC
>CALGBV010000273.1 GCA_937884015.1 uncultured Bacteroidales bacterium | reverse complement strand
AATGTCATAACGGTTCCTTCGGCTTCAATTTCGTTAGTTGTCGGGATGGTGTCGTAATACACAATCAAGGCATCCTCGTTGGGATTTGGCCAGTATCCATTCACCATAACATAATAAGTTTCTCCCTCAGTAACGATGGCGAATCGGCTATCGCTCACATTCTGTTCAAAGTTAGGAGCTGTGATTCTACTTACTACGCCTGTGATGACATCTGCTACACTGCCATTGTTATAGACTTTCATTTGTCCAAACATCTGACATGACATGACCATGCATATCAAACATGCAATCAATTTAGTACCGTTTTTCATAAAAAAACAATTTTGTGACGGGTTCTATAAATCATTTTCAATCCCTAAGTTGGCATAGGACCCATTAATCCAACTCAAGAATTACAATTTTGCAGTGTTTCCTTGCTTTTTCCTCAAGGATCATGGCGTGCTATCCACGGGTTTAGCCCTCATTCCCACCAATCGGGAATCGGTCACTTTTATACTCTAGTTGAGTTATTTTGGGGACAAAGAAAAATCATTTTTTTTGAAAAAGCAAATGACTTTTGATTTTTCTTGCAAAAAAAAATGTCTACTTATTTAAAATCAGTTTTTCCGCTTTTAATGATTAAGGCTTCAGGATTATCCAACGGCCAGTTCGGGCACTACCTTCGCGAGCGATGATGCCCTGCTTCCGCAACAGGGAAAGTTCCCTTTCGACAGTGCGTTTGAATACCTTCAAATCAAACTATGAGCAAGGAAAACATTATATCATCACACTATTGAGACGACATTTGGATTGCACAGGGCAAAAAATTTACTTTTAGACCTAAATGAAAGATGTGAGTTGGGTTAAACGGAATCGATGGTCTTGGCACAACACCTCCGACAGGCTGAAAGGGTTTGAGGTCTTCGTCACACACCTACGACAGGTTGAAGGGGTCTGAGGTCTTCGTCACACACCTCCGACAGGTTCAACGGGGTCGATGGTCTTGATGCAACACCTCAGACAGGTTGAAGGAGTATAAGGTCTCCGTCACACACCTCAGACAGGTTGAAGGGGTTTGTGGCAATATATTTTAGTTTTGCCACTGCCAAAAAAGTAGAGACGTTGCACGCAACGTCTCTACATAAATCGCCCTGAAAATCCAATCAATTTATTTTACCAGACATTCATCCAAATCCTTGGTGATGGCTTCCTTGTCGATGTGTTGGCCGATGAAAACCAGTTTCTGCATGCGGTCGCCGTAACGGTCATCCCAGTCGCGGCGCAAGTCGGGATTGCTGGCCATCATCTGCTTCAGTTCGTAAGGCGGCATGGTGGCAAACCACTGTCCCACCTCGCGGAGCTGAATCTGCTTGCCGGCCTGCTCGAAGATGTAGCACATGTCGTAGTCGCTCTGGAAATAGCAAATGCCTTTCACGCGGATGACGTTTTTCGGCATCTTGCGGGCAACAAATTCATCGAAACGACCCATGTTGAGCGGTTCGCGGCGGTAATAGACGAAAGTGCCAATGCCGTATTCCTCCACTTCCCCACCCTCGTGTTCATGGTCATGGTCATGGTGATGATGGTGATGTCCGTGCTCGTTTTCATCCTCATCGTCGTCGTCATCATGGTGGTGATGATGTTCATGCTCTTCTTCCTCGTCGTCATCATCGTGGTCTTCAATCATGCGGTCTTCAACGCCACGAATCCAACCTGCCGAACCTGCCACTTCGTCGAAATCGAAGAGATGAGTGTTCAGGATTTGGTCGAAATCGACATCGCCATAGTCGCACTCGATGATTTCAGCCGTCGGCTGCAAGGCGCGGATGATTTCCTTGATGCGTCCCAATTCCGTTGGCGACACTTCCGAAGCCTTGTTCAGCAAGATGATGTTACAGAATTCAATCTGTTGGATGACAAGACTTTCCAAATCTTCCTCGCCGATATTTTCTTTCACCAGATTGTCGCCGCAGCCAAATTCGCTCTGCATACGCAAGGCATCGACAACGGTCACGATGCAATCCAAGCGCGGTGTGCCAAATCGTGTAAAGGCATAGGCCATATCGGGCATGGAACAAATCGTCTGGGCAATCGGTTCCGGCTCGCAGATGCCGCTGGCTTCGATGACGATATAATCGAAACATTTCTGGCGCATGAGGTCGACAAGCTGTTCCACGAGGTTCATCTTCAAGGTGCAGCAGATGCAGCCATTCTGCAAGGCCACGAGACTATCGTCCTCCTGGTTGACGACACCGCCCTTCTGAATGAGGTCGGCATCGATATTGACTTCGCCTATATCGTTGACAATCACGGCAAACTTAATGCCTTTGCGGTTCGACAATATGCGGTTGACTAAAGTGGTTTTGCCACTGCCCAGATAACCAGTCAGCAGCAGCACGGGAGTTTCCTGATTCATGATCGTATGCTTATTGAAATTGAAACGCAAAAATAGTGTTTTTTTGGAAACCAATCTGACATAAATCTATACACAAATCTTTTCTTTTCGCTTATTTTAATCCATGTCGGTGCGCCGTCGTCATCCTCGCGTAGGCGGGGAGGTCGCCCGACAACTGTCATCGTCAAGCCGATGCCAGCTACCGGGGTGAATGGATTTTCGGGCAATGAGCCTACAGCGGCTTGCTCCTTCGACAGGCTCGAGGAGCAGCCATCATTTTCCAGCACGGAAGCAAGAAAATATGATGGATTTTTGAAAGATTTAAGTCCATAATTCATCTGACGCCAGCCAATCTGTGAAATTTATGCGCTTGCGCATTTAAAATTCAATCTGCGTATAATCAGCGAAATTTACGGTTCTAAAAAATCAATCCGTTCAATCTGTACAATCTGTAGTTTATTGAAAATCTGTGCAATCCGCGTAATCTGCGGTTTTAAAAATTCTCTGCGTAAATCAGCGGTCTCAGCGGGAGAAAAAAAGCAATGAAGCCCCATATATTCGGTTAAATGTCGTATCTTTGCCGCCCAACTGATTTTACGATGATAGATTTACTGAAAGACTTAAACGAGCCTCAACGTGAGGCAGTTACGACAGTGGAAGGTCCCGTGATGGTGATTGCAGGCGCAGGTTCAGGCAAGACACGCGCCCTCACCTACCGCATCGCCTACATGATTAGCGAAGGCATCGACGCGTTCAGCATCATGGCCCTGACCTTCACCAACAAGGCGGCACGTGAAATGAAGGAACGCATCATGCAACTCGTCGACGCCAGCGAGGCACGTAACGTGTGGATGGGCACTTTCCACTCCATTTTCGCCCGCATTTTGCGCATCGATGCCGAAAAGATAGGCTTCACGGCCAATTTCTCCATCTACGACACCGATGACTCAAAGGCGCTTATCAACCAGATTCTGAAAGACTTGCAACTCGACCCGAAGGCCTATCCCGCCAAGCAGGTGCTTTCGAGAATATCATCGGCAAAATCGAGCCTTTACTCGCCTGAAGACTATGCCAACGATGCCGAAATCCAGGAAGCCGACCGCAAGGCCAACAAGCCGCTCATCGGGCAGCTTTTCAAGCTCTACAACGAGCGTATGCACCGCGCCAACGCCATGGATTTTGACGACATACTCTATTTCACGAATGTGCTTTTGAGAGACAATCCCGATGTCCTTTACAAATACCAGAACCATTTCAAGTACATTCT
This sequence comes from uncultured Bacteroidales bacterium, assembly GCA_937884015.1. GTDB lineage: Bacteria > Bacteroidota > Bacteroidia > Bacteroidales > F082 > Limimorpha. Next base: position 16,028 of record CALGBV010000273.1, on the reverse strand, counting down.
GGTCGACGAGTATCAGGACACCAACTATGCGCAATATCTTATCATCAAGCGCATTGCGGCTTTGTTTGAGAACATTTGCGTGGTCGGCGACGATGCACAGAGCATCTATGCTTTCCGTGGCGCCAACATACAGAACATCCTCAATTTCAAGAACGATTATCCCGACTACAAACTGATTCGCTTAGAGCAGAATTACCGCTCGACGCAAAACATCGTCAACGCCTCAAACGACATCATTGCGCACAACAAGGACCAAATCAAAAAGAAAGTATGGAGCGACAAGGAAGCCGGCGAACTCATCGGTTTGCTGCACGCCGCCTCCGATACCGAGGAAGGCACTTTGGTAGCCAATTCCATTTTCGGCTACAAGATGCAGCGTCAGCTCGACAACAAGGATTTTGCCGTGCTTTACCGCCCCAATGCCCAGTCACGTTCCATCGAAGATGCCTTGCGCAAACAGAACATACCTTATAAGATATATGGCGGCCTCTCGTTCTACGACCGCAAGGAAGTGAAAGACCTGTTGGCCTATTTCCGCGTGGTCATCAACCCTGAAGACGAACAGGCCTTGCTGCGTATCATCAACTATCCGGCACGCGGCATCGGCAAGACAAGCATCGAACGCCTGATGGTGACGGCAAACCAATACAACACAAGCATTTGGCGATGCATCACCAACAACGTGTTTCCGCAGGATTTCAACATGGGCACCATCAACAAGATCCGCGACTTCGCCATCATGATTCAGAGTTTCCAGAGCCTGCAAGAGAAGATGAATGCTTTCGACCTTGCCAAACACATCACCAACTCCATTGGCATCATCAAGGTTTTGAAGGAAGACGATTCCCCTGAAGGCGTTTCACGCGTCGAAAACATAGAGGAACTGCTCAACGCCATCATGGAATTCAGCGACAAGCAAGTCGACGAGACCACAGGCGAAACCGCCCGCGTCGATTTGGTGCAGTTCATGGAAGATGTCGCCCTGCTTACCGACAGCGAAATGAAGAAAGACGAAGGCGAAGCCGATTGCGTCAGCCTGATGACCATTCACTCCGCCAAAGGCCTTGAATTTCCTTACGTTTACGTGGTCGGCATGGAAGAAAACCTTTTCCCTGGCATTCTCAGTCTCAGCACACGCGAGGAATTGGAAGAGGAACGCCGCTTGTTCTACGTCGCTGTCACCCGCGCCATGACGAAACTCACCTTGAGTTATGCCGAAACGCGCTACCGTTACGGCAACCTCACCCTCAGCGAGCCATCACGTTTCATCTCGGAAATCGGAAGCAACCTCATCGAGCAGACACGAAAGGCCTCATTCAGAGGCACTTCTTCGGGGCCAAGCCTGAGAGGTTTCGGCACACGCCAAAGCGAAAATCCGAGACGCACCTTTGAAAAGATTGACACGCCGTCGCGCTCAACTTCATCGTATTACACATCTAGCGGAAGCACAAATGCCGCTGCATCAGCCGATTTTGAACCATCGAATCCCGATTTATTGCAGGAAGGAATGAGAGTCCAACATCAGAAATTCGGTTTCGGAACCGTGGTCAGTTTGGAAGGAGCCGGAGCAAACAAAAAGGCGCACATCCATTTCGACACCGACGGCGACAAGATGCTCATGTTGAAGTTTGCGAAACTGAAGATTTTGAAAGACTAACAGGATTCGCTTTCAAAAAAATGTTTATTTTTGCAAAAAAGATTAAAATTCAATATGGCACAAGTGGAAGTAATGGTGAGCATGGATTCACGAAGACAAGAACAAATTGAAAGGTTTTGCGCTTTGTCAGGCATAAGCAAGACACAGACTTTCAATGAAATGATGGATATGTGGGAAAAACTCGTTTACATTCCTTGGATGGATTTCATCGAAAAAGAGGAAAGAAGAAGGCGAGCATACGAAGCCTTCAGGAGGCAGCGCGAAAAAGCAGAAAGAGGCGAAACACCGGATATGAGTATGGAGGAAATTGATGCCATCATAGAAAAAGTTCGCACCGAACGTTATGAAAAACACACTGAAAAATGACCATCCATGCTGTAATCGACACGAATGTATTGGTTTCATCGATGCTTACCAAAAACAGGAAAGCTGCAACAGCACGATTGGTTGACGCATTGATTGACAACAAATTCCGTCCTGTTTACAACAAAGACATCATCGAAGAGTATGCCGAAGTATTAAGACGAGCCGAATTTAATTTCGATATTGATGCCGTGGAAGGCATAATAGAGGTTATCAGAGGGAATGGGTTGTATGCCGATCGTACTCCGACAAACGATCCTGTCATTGACCCCAAAGACATTGCTTTCTATGAAGTTGCATTGGCAAAAAAAGGTGCCTATCTTGTGACTGGCAACTTAAAGCATTTTCCCAAAAAGCCCATTGTTGTGACCCCTGCTGAAATGATCACGATACTTGAAGACAATGGATTGATTGAAAAAGAAAAGTAAACGCTCATAATCAAATTGCAAAGTTACTGACATTAAGATTTATCTTTATCTTTGCACACAAATTCACAATAAACATGGATCAAACCGGATTAACATACAACACCGAAAAGAAGCAAATCATCATTTCGGAATACGGCCGCAACATTCAGGAAATGATTGCCCGCGTGGTGGAAATCGAAGACCGTAAGGAACGCACGGCAGCAGCCAACAAAATCGTCAGCATCATGGCGCAGATGAACCCACAAGTCAAGGAATCTAGCGATTACCTGCACAAACTTTGGGATCACCTGTTCATCATGTCGGAAGGCAAACTCGACGTCGATGCTCCATTTGCACCTCCGAGGATTTCTACAAAACAATCAAAGCCTCGCCACATCGATTATCAGAACAACGACATCCGTTATGGTCATTACGGCCAATATCTCATCAAGATGATTGAGACCGCTTCGCAAGAGGAAAACGACGAAGTGCGCGAAGCCCTCGCCTACTCTTTGGCCAACCAAATGAAACGCAACTATTTGGAGTGGAATCGCAGCGTTGTCAACGACATGCTGATTATCAACGATTTGAAAACCCTTTCAAAAGGTCGTTTAGTTCTCCCCGAAGATGCCAAGCTGACACTCAGCAGCGAAATCCTGCCAAAGGCTCAGCCGCAGCAGCAAAAGCAGAAACAAAAAGGCAAGGCGCAACAGCCACAGCAAGGCCAGAAAAAGAAAAAAGTGCCGAACCTGAAGGCCAACATGAACAATCCGAACAATCCTGCGTATAAGAAAAAAGGATAGTTGAAAAGTGGAAAGTGTTAAAGTGGAAAGCTTGAAAGTTAGGAATTAGGAGTGAGGAGTAATTAGCTCGTTGAGCTTGTCGAAACGGCGATTCAAAGTGGAAAGTTTTGAACAATTTCTGAACAAATTTGGACTTTTTAATACTGATTACCGATAACTGAAAACCGGAAACCGATAATAAAAAAGAAAAATGGGTAGTTTTAGAATACAAGGCGGCTGCAAACTCCAAGGAGAAATCGTTCCCCAAGGCGCGAAGAACGAAGCCATGCAGATTATCTGCGCCAGTCTCTTGACCGATGAGCCAGTGACTATCAACAACTTGCCGAACATTCTCGACATCAACAACCTGATTGGATTACTGTCGGACATGGGCGTCAAGGTTGAACGTCCTTCCTACGACCAAGTCACCTTGCAGGCTAAAGACATCGATTTCAGTTATTTCCAGACGCAACAGTTTTGCGAAAAAGCGGCCAAATTGCGCGGCAGCGTGATGATGCTCGGTCCGATGTTGGCCCGTTTCGGAAAAGCATACATGCCGAAACCTGGTGGTGATAAAATCGGCCGCCGTCGTGTCGACACGCATATCATCGGCTTGCAGAATCTGGGCGCCGAATTCAACTACAACACCAACCTTTGCTACGAGGCCACGGCTCCTAAAGGCTTGAAAGGCACCTATATGCTTTTAGATGAAGCCTCCGTCACCGGTACGGCCAACATCGTCATGGCAGCGGTCATGGCCGAAGGCGAGACCACCATTTTCAATGCTGCCTGCGAGCCTTATCTGGTGCAGCTCTGCAAGATGCTCGTCAGCATGGGCGCACAAATAGATGGCATCGGTTCCAATTTGCTAAAGATTAGAGGTGTCAAGCAACTGCATGGCACCACGCACCGCTTGCTTGCCGACATGATTGAAGTCGGAAGTTTCATCGGCATGGCCGCCATGACTGGTTCCGAAATCACCATCAAAAACGCTGGCATTCAGCAGTTAGGGCGCATTCCGGATGTATTCCGTAAAATCGGCATCAAGATGGAATTCCGTGGCGACGACATTTATATTCCTGCTCAAGAACATTACGAAGTCGATACTTTCATGGACGGCAGCATCCTCACCATTGCCGATGCCCCGTGGCCTGGTTTCACGCCCGACTTAATCAGTATCGTCTTGGTGGTCGCCACGCAAGCCAAAGGCACGGTTCTCATTCACCAGAAAATGTTTGAAAGCCGTCTGTTTTTCGTCGATAAACTTATCGACATGGGCGCACAAATCATTCTTTGCGACCCACACCGCGCCAACGTCATCGGATTGGACAAGCATCACAAACTGAGAGGTTTGCGCATGAGTTCGCCCGACATCCGTGCCGGTGTGGCCTTGCTCATTGCAGCCATGTCAGCCGAAGGCACCAGCATCATCGACAACATCGACCAAATCGACCGCGGCTATCAGTTCATCGACCAACGTCTGAATGCTTTGGGAGCTAAGATTGAGAGAATATAAATTTACTGACATTTTGTCAAAATATTGCACTTGGCAAACCTTTTGATAAAACCAAGTGCATTTTTAATTATCAAACAGCAATGGAAGAAAACAAAAATACTGAAATTCAAGACGATGAAACCATAAAGGAGAACGTCGAAAATATGGAAACTGAAGAAACCGTCACTGAAGAAAAGCAGGAAAACACTGTTGATGAGACTTCAGATGACAAACAAAAGCGACATAAAGGCAGACACGCCCGCGAAAAGGAACTTGAGAAAGCCATCGAGGATGAAAAAACCAAATTCACCGAACTCAACGACAAATATCTTCGCATTTTCTCCGAGTTTGACAACTACCGCAAACGCACGGCAAAGGAAAAACTCGACATGGCCGCCACCGCATCGGAAGGCGTCATCAAAGATTTGCTGCCTGTTTTCGATGATTTTGAACGCGCCTTGCAAAATATGGAAAAAAACGGCAACGAAGCCGACTTGCAAGGTGTTACATTGATTTTCAACAAATTGAAGAACACCTTAAAGGCAAAAGGTCTGGAAGAAATCGAAGCCATGGGCGCAGAATTCAACACCGATGAACACGAAGCCCTGACCTTAATCCCGGCTCCGACCGAAGATCAGAAAGGCAAAGTGCTCGATGTCATCCAAAAAGGTTACAAACTGAACGGCAAAGTGATTCGTTTCGCCCGCGTGGTGGTTGGAAATTAAAATGAATAATTGGTTTTCAGTTTTCAGTTCACAGTTTTCAGTTTATACTGTTTATTCAGAAACCGATAACCGAAAACTGATAACCGAAAACTGAAAAAACAAAGAATTATGGCTGAAAAAAGAGATTACTACGAAGTGTTAGGCGTCAGTAAGAGCGCCACACCCGAAGAGATAAAGAAAGCTTACCGTCAGTTGGCCCTGAAATATCACCCCGACAGAAATCCAGACGACAAGGATGCCGAGGAAAAGTTCAAGGAAGCGGCTGAGGCTTACAGCGTTTTGAGCGATGAAAACAAACGTGCCCGCTACGACCGTTACGGTTTTGCCGGCATGAACGGCGGCAGTGCCAGTGGCGGTGGTTTCAGTGGCGGTTTTGGAGACTTCGACCTGAACGACATCCTGAACAGCGTGTTTGGCCGCGGTTTCGATTTCGGCGGATTCAACTTTGGCGGTTTTGGCGGCGGAAGCGGTCGCGGTGGCGTTGCCCGTCAGCGCGGCTCCAACATCCGCGTCAAGGTGAAGCTCAACCTTCAGGAAATCGCCAAGGGCGTGAAAAAGAAAATCAAGGTCAACAAATATGTGACTTGCGACCATTGCCACGGCAGCGGCTCGGAAAACGGTGCAACCGAAACCTGTCCGACCTGTCACGGCAGAGGTCAAGTCGTGCAGACCGTCAATTCTTTCTTTGGCGCCATGCAAACGGCATCAGTCTGCCCTACCTGCGGCGGCACGGGACAAATCATCAAGAACAAGTGCAAGCACTGCCAGGGCGAAGGCATCATGAAAGGTGAGGAAATCATCGACATCGAAATACCAGCCGGCGTTGGCAACGACATGCAGCTCACCGTGCGCGGCAAAGGCAATGCAGGTCCACACAACGGCATCAACGGCGATTTGATTGTCGTCATCGAGGAAGAAGAAAGCAAGGAATTTGAACGCGATGGCAGCAACCTGATTTACAATCTTTTCCTGACCATTCCGGAAGCCATTCTCGGCACACAAGCCGAAGTCCCGACCATCGATGGAAAAGTCCGCGTGAAAATCGCCCCCGGCACGCAAAGCGGAAAGGTTTTGCGGTTGAGAGGAAAAGGCTTGCCGAACATCAACAGTTACGGCAGCGGCGACATGCTGGTCAACGTGAACGTCTGGATTCCGAAAAAAGTGACCAAGGAAGAAGAGAAAATGCTGGAAGAACTTGCCAAATCGGAGAATTTCAAGCCCAATCCGACCGACGAGGAAAAGAGTTTCTTCAACAGGATTAGAGATTACTTTAATTAGACTTGTGGACATTTTGACTTATGGGCTTGTGGACTATTAGACTTGTGGACATTTTGACCAAATAAAGCAGAAACTCTCAGAAAGTACTAATTATCAAGCCGTCTAATTGTCTAAAAGTCTAACAGTCAAATTGTCTAATCGTCAAAACATCACTCGCATGAACATCTCCGTTCAAAATGTCACAAAGCGTTATGCCGACCATCTGGCCCTCGACAGCATCTGTTTGGAAGTGCCCGAGCAAAGCATCTATGGTCTTTTAGGTCCAAACGGTGCCGGCAAGACAACGCTCATCAGAATCCTCAATCAGATTACGGCTCCCGACAGTGGCAAAGTGCTTATCAACGGCGAAAGATTAGCTCAAAAGCACATTGCCACGATTGGCTATCTGCCGGAAGAACGTGGCCTATACAAGAAAATGAAAGTCGGCGAACAGGCCATCTATCTTGCCCAACTGAAAGGCATCAGCAAACCTGAAGCCATAAAACGCCTCAAATTCTGGTTCGAGAAATTTGAAATCGGCAACTGGTGGGACAAGAAAATCGAGGAACTCAGCAAGGGAATGCAGCAGAAGATTCAGTTCATCACCACCATCATTCACGAACCGAAAATCCTCATCTTCGACGAGCCTTTCAGCGGCTTCGACCCCATCAACGCCAATTTGCTGAAAGAATCCATTCTGGAATTGCGGCAAAACGGAGCAACCATCCTTTTATCGACCCACAACATGGCTTCCGTTGAGGAAATGTGCGACAGCATCACCTTGATAAACAACGGAAAACGAATCTTGGAAGGCCGCGTCAACGACATCAAACGGCAATTCGACACTCACAACAAGGAAGTCAGAATCCGCATCAGCGACAAATCGAAACTGCAAGCATTGACCGACACCTATAATAATATAAAGGTGTGCTATGAAGGCGACGAAACGCTTCTGACCCTGGAAAATCCAGACAGCGATCTGATTCACAGCATTATTGATTTAGGCGAATTGGTTTCATTCAAGGAACTGTTGCCCTCAATCAACGAAATTTTCATTCAGGAAGTGCAATCCAAAAACCGAGCATCATGAACAAGATTGGACTCATCATCAAGCGCGAATACCTGACCCGCGTCCGCAAACGCAGTTTCATCATCATGACTTTCCTCGGCCCTATCCTTTTAGCCGCCTTATACATCGTTCCCATTCTTTTGGCATTAAATTCAAGCGAAGAACGCAGGACCATTGCCGTTGTCGACGGAAGCCATTGGTTTGAAGACCGGTTCACCAACAACGCGGAGCAGACTTTCATCATCGTTGAAGGGCAACCCATCGACTCCGTGAAGGAAATGGTCAATCAAGGAGCTTTCGACATGGCGCTTTACATACCTCCGACCCAACTCAATGTGCCTTCAAATGCCATTCTTTACAGCAAACGGCAAGTCCCGCTCAACATCGACACCTATATTCGGGAAGTGATGAAGAAGGAAATCGAGGAGCAGAAACTCTTAGCCTCTGGCGTCGACCCCGACATTGTCAATGCCGTTAAGACCGACATCAACCTTTCGGTGATGCGAATGGATGATGATGGCAATGAAAAAGAGACATTTACGGAGGTGCAATTCATTTTAGGCATCATTCTGGCGACCCTAATCTACTTCTTCATCATCAACTTTGGCGGACAGGTGATGAATGGCGTGGCAGAAGAAAAGACAAACCGCATCATCGAAGTGATTGTCAGTTCCATAAAGCCATTCCAACTGATGATGGGCAAAATCATTGGCGTTTCGCTTGTCGCCTTGACCCAATTCGTGATGTGGGTTTTGCTCACCGGCGCCATTTACTTTGGTTTCTCGGCAGCCGTCGGCATCACCCATCCTGAAAGCATTTCAAGCGGAACGGTAATGACGCAAAGCATTGACACAAAGGACATTATGAGCAATGAAACCATTCAGCAAGTGGTCAGCATTGCCAACAGCATCGATTTCGGCACCATCATTCTGTGCTTCATCGTTTTCTTCATTTGCGGTTACTTGCTATACGGCACACTTTTTGCCGCCATCGGTTCGTTGGTCGACAACAATACTGATTCACAACAATTTACACTACCAGTTACAGTACCACTCATTGTTGCGCTCATTGCCTCGTTCTACATCATCAACAATCCCGACGGACAATTAGGCCTTTGGCTCTCGATGATACCCTTCACCTCCCCTATCACGATGATGGTCAGGATTCCGTTTGGCGTGCCAATCTGGCAGATAGCACTTTCAGTGGCTTTGTTAGTCGCGACATTTGTCTTTATGACCTGGTTTGCCGCAAAAATCTACCGCACAGGCATCCTGATGTACGGCAAAAAACTTTCTTACAAGGAAATTTTCAAGTGGTTAAAATATAAATAAATATAAATCAATAAATTAAACGCTATTACGGGATTTTTTTAAATAGTAAAATGAAAAGCATTTTCAATTATTTTTGGGAATTGAAAAGAAATGTTCTATTTTTGCACCCTCCAATAGTGTGGAGAAATAAGAAGAAAATACAATAATAAATTAAAAGTCAAATAATTAAATTAGTTTAAAATGCAACACAAAGGAGCAATTAGAGCGTTAGCTATCATCTTCGGATTGATTTTCCTCTATCAGCTGTCATTCACTTTGGTGACTAAGAGAGTTGAAAAGAAGGCAGTCAAGTTTGCCGAAACAGAAGCTAGCAAGCTGGCAAATGGAGACGAGTCACAACTCGAAGCCTTGAAAGAGACTAAAGAGACTTACTATTTAGACTCGGTGAGCAACACGAACGTTTACAACCTCTTATTCAAGAAGTTCACTTATCGTGATGCAAAAGAAAGAGAAATCAATTTAGGTCTGGACTTGAAGGGCGGTATGAACGTCACCCTTGAAGTTTCCGTTAAGGACATTGTCAACGCACTGTCGGGCCATTCACAAGACCCTGTTTTCCTCCAGGCTATGGAACAAGCCAGCAGAGGTTTGGAAAACAGTGAAGGTGACTTCGTAACTTTGTTCGGCGAAGCTTACGAAAAAATCGATCCTAACGCAAAACTTGCTTCAATTTTCCTGTATGAATTCAAAGACAAAGGCATCACCGTCAATTCAACGAACAGCGAAGTGCTGAAGGTCTTGAAGGAAGAAAGCGATGGCGCTATCGACCGTTCCTATCAGATTCTGAGAACCCGTATCGACCGTTTCGGCGTTGCACAGCCTAACATCCAGAAATTGGAAAACTCAGGCCGTATCCTCGTCGAACTGCCAGGTATCAAGGATCCAAAGCGTGTCCGCAAACTTTTGCAAGGCACCGCTCAGTTGGAATTCTGGGAGACCTACAACTTCAACGAACTCGCTCAGTATTTCGATGCTGCCAATGCTAAGATAGCTGAAAATAACAAGGCTGCCAAAGACTTGAACGCCAACGAAGCTGTTGAAGAAGAAGTTGTCGAAACTGAAGAAGCTCCAGCAGCCGAAGGCGAAGAAGCCGTTGCTGCTGAAGAAGAAAACGTTGAAACAGAAGTTGCCGAAGCTGACAGCACCGCTGAAGCTGACCTTCTCGAACAGATGAACGAAGAAGGTGAAGAAGAACTTTCAGAAGACGAACAACTCAACAAATTCGCTGAAAACAATCCTCTCTTCAGCCTTCTCCAACCTTCATTCTATCAGAACGAAGCTGGTCAGGTAGTTGCTGGTCAGACAGCCCGCGTCGGTGTCGCTCAAGTGAAAGATACCGCTGCCATCAACAAAATGTTGGCTGATACCAGAAACCTCTTCCCACGCAACCTGAAGTTCGCTTGGACCGTTAAACCTGAAAAGGGTCAGAACGATGTTGAAATCCTCGACCTCGTTGCCCTGAAGATGTCACGCGACGGCAAATGCGCCCTCGGTGGTGAAGTCGTCACCGACGCACGTCAGGACTTCGGTCAGCAGAACGATGTGGAAGTCACCATTCAGATGAATGCTGAAGGTGCCAAGATCTGGAAGCGCCTCACTGGTGAAAACATCGGCAGACAGATTGCCATCGTCCTTGATGACTATGTCTACAGCTATCCAAACGTTAATGATGAAATCGCCGGTGGCCGTTCATCCATCTCTGGCGGTGGCATGACCATCGAAGAAGGTCAAGACTTGGCCAACATCCTGAAGGCTGGTAAATTGCCGGCTCCAGCACGTATCCTTGAAGAACAAGTGGTTGGTCCTTCACTCGGTAAGGAAGCCGTTCAGAAAGGTATGTGGTCAATGGTATTTGCCTTCATCCTCGTTCTGGTTTACATGGTGTTCTTCTACAACAAGTCAGGTCTCGTAGCCGATATCGCTCTGTTGGTGAACGTATTCTTCCTGTTTGGCGTCCTCGCATGCCTCGGTTCAGTTTTGACACTGCCTGGTATCGCTGGTATCGTCCTCACCTTGGGTATGGCTGTTGACTCGAACGTCATTATTTTTGAACGTATCAAAGAAGAAGTCCGCAACGGCAAGGGTCTGAAACTCGCCATCGAAGAAGGTTACAAGAATGCTTATTCAGCCATTATCGACGGTAACGTCACCACCTTGATTACCGGTGTCATCCTTATCATCTTAGGTACTGGCCCTGTCCACAGCTTCGCTGTCACCCTCTGCGTCGGTATCCTGACCTCACTGTTCACCTCTATCTTCATCTCAAGACTTATCTTTGCCCGTATGCTTGACAAGGAAAAGGACATCACTTTCTCCACCAACGCTACCCGCAATTTCTTACAGAATACAAGTTTCGATTTCATCAATTTCCGCAAGACCGCATTCATCATCGCTGGTATTTTCGTAGTCATCAGCGTCGGTTCACTTGCTTTAAGAGGTCTGAACCTCGGCATCGATTTCAAGGGTGGCCGTAACTATGTCGTTCAATTCGACGACCCAACCATTAAGGTTGAACAAGTCCGCGATGCTTTGACCGATGTCAACATTGACAAGGCAGCCATCCACAGCGCTCTTGAAATGAGAGAAGACCAGGAAGTTAGCGATTGGTCAACTCCAGAAGTCAAGACATACGGTACAAACGGTCAGGTGAAGATTACGACCAAGTTCTTGATCGAAAACGACAACCAGGCTGTTGATTCAGTTCTCCAAGTCATCCTTTATGAAAACTTGAAGGGCATGTATAGCCAAGACCTCACCATGAGCCAGTTCTCATCAGAAGACGAAACCGTCGGTATCCTGAGCACACAGAAAGTCGGTGCTACCATTGCTAGCGACGTTACCCGCAAGTCCATCATCGCCATCATCGTTGCATTGGCCCTGATGTTCTGCTACATCGCCGTCAGATTCAGAAAATGGCAGTATGGTCTCGCTTCCATCATGGCATTGGCACACGATACCATCCTCGTGTTGGGTATGTATTCGTTGTTCTACAACGTCTTGCCATTCACCATGGAAGTCGACCAGAGCTTCATCGCTGCCGTTCTGACTGTCATCGGTTACTCCATCAATGCTACCGTGGTTATCTTCGACCGTATCCGTGAGAACGTCAACAACCACCCGAAGGCTACATGGAAAGAAAACATGGTCAACGCCGTCAACAGCACATTGACACGTTCCTTCAACACCTCAGGTTCAACCCTCGTCGTGTTGCTGGCCATCTTCATCTTCGGTGGCGACACCATCCGCGGCTTCATCTTCGCCCTGTTGGTTGGTATCATCGCCGGTACATTCTCTTCAGTGTTCCTCTCAACTCCATTCGCTTACGTCCTGATGAAAGGTAAGGCAAAGGATGAAGAAATTGAAGAAAATGCACAATCTTCAAGAAGAAAATAATATCTAAAATATTAACCTTCAATCTGCTTGCAAAAGAGTCTGGCTTCAGTCAGACTCTTTTTTGCATTTATTCACACATCATCACTCTTTGACATTAAATACAAAAAAAACACTATCTTTGCAGCGACGACAATCAAATGACTGAGGAATTTAAGTCAACAATATCATATTAAACAAACAAAATCTAACTGAAATGAGAAAGAATCTACTTTTTCTGGCAATGGCATTATTTGCCATGATGGGCTTGGCAAATGCCCAAAGACCTATCAGCAATTTCTCCGAAGGTTTCGAAGACGGCACCCTTGGCATCATGACCACCATCGACGCCGACGGCGACGGTCACAACTGGATGAACTCATCTTCGCTTCAAGTGCAAGGCGACGGCCATAACGGCAGCGCCCGTTATGCCTATTCCGAAAGCTGGACTTCGGCATTAAAAACGGACCGCTGGGGGCTCTATCCTGACAACTTCCTCGTATCACCTTTGGTAGCCATCGACGAGACCTCCGTGTTCACTTTCTATGTCTGCTTAGACTGGTACGTCTACCCTGGCGAACATTACGGCGTAGCCGTCTCAACTGCAAGCAACACCAATCCCGATGATTTCACCACCATCGCCGAATGGGACCTCAACGACAAAGGCACACGCGACGACGACCAAGGTCCGTGGCACGAACACAACATCGACCTCAGCCAATATGCCGGACAGAACGTCTACATCGCCATCCGCCACTTCTACTGCTCAAACATTTACCTCATCGATCTTGACGATGTCTCCCTCACCTCCCAAGCCGGCGGCAGCTGCGAAGCACCTACCAACCTCACGGCAACGGCTACAGGAAGCACCATCAATCTGTCGTGGACAGCTTCTCCATCCGCAGGAACTTATAGTGTATTCAGAGGCGAAACCATGATTGCCAACAATCTTTCAGGCACAACCTATACCGACAGCAACCTGGATTACAGCACCCAATACTGCTACACGGTGAAAACCAACTGCGACAACGGCAACATCTCCGGCCCATCGAACCAGGCCTGCGCCACCACCGCTGACCCTTGCACTGCTCCTACCAACGTGCAGGCCATCGTCAACGGAGCCAATGTCATCATCACTTGGAACAGCGTCAGTTCGGCACTGTCATACACCCTTTACAGAGACAACACAATAATTGCCGAAAACCTCACTGCCACCAATTACATTGATGAAAACGTTGAAAACGGACATCATTGCTACACCGTGGTGAGCGAATGTATCGAAGGCTCATCACCAGCTTCCACACCTGCATGCGTCGACATAGAAGACCTCGGCGTTGAAGAAAACATGATTTCGGCCACCATCTACCCAAACCCATCCGACGATGCCTTCAACATCAATTGCAAAGGCATGACCAAATTGACGGTCTACGGCATGCGCGGCGAGACCATCTTGAATATTAACCTTGATGCCGACAGCTACACTATCAGCGGCCTCAGCAATGGCGTTTATTTCGTCAGAATCGAGACTGCTGCGGGCTGCATGACGCAGAAGATTGTGAGATTGTAAAAAATATCAAGAGACGTTGCACGCAACGTCTCTACAGCAAATAATCACCGTCGGTTTGGACTGGCGGTGATTTTTTTCATCTCAATTGAACCTATTTCCGTCTTTTTCGGTTATTTTTGCATCAATTAAATCTTCAGACTATGATTTACTACTTTTCCGGCACGGGCAACAGCAAATATGTGGCCCAAAGACTTGCAGAAGCACTCAACGAGACCCTCTGCGACATGGCAACCACCGACATCCGCTGCACCGACAGCAAGACGCTCGGTTTTGTGATGCCCGTCTACTATTGGGGCATTCCCAACATCGTCCTCGACTTTCTGAAAGATTTCAGAATGAGCAACTGGCCTTACGTCTATCTCGTCTTCACCTGCGGCGGCAGCACGGGAGCGGCAGGAAAGATGTTTGAAAAAGCACTCGGGCGAAAGACAGATGCCCAGTTCTCCGTCATCATGCCCGACACCTGGACCCCGATGTTCGATGTGAGCGACAAAGCCAAGATGGAACAAATTCTCGATGCCGCCGAACCCAAGACTGACGAAATCATCGAAAAAGTGAGAAACCAAGCCAAGGGCGATTTCAACCGTCACAAAGGCTTCACGCCGCTGACGCCACTGGTCTACCCATCATATAAGAAGCAGACGACGCTGAATTTCACCGTCAGCGAGGATTGCATCAGCTGCGGCCTTTGCGAAAAACTGTGTCCATCGGGCATCATCAAATTGGAAAACGGCAAGCCCATTTGGACCTCCGACAAATGCGCCTTCTGCTTAGGCTGCCTACACCGCTGCCCGAAATTCGCCATTCAGTTTGGCGGCAAGACCAAGAAACACGGGCAGTTCTATAACCCGAGGGTGAAATAGGAAAAGCCTCCATTTGCGAAAAAATTCACTTTCCACTTGCAAAAATGTAAAAACCAAGTATAATTATTGATGAAGCAGAATAAAAACCGAAAGTGAATCAAAAATGCAATTCAACTATTTAGGATGCGTCATCAACATAGATCCAGCATCAGGCGAAAGGCCGGAATCCATTGAGGTTCTGACCAAAAGCATCATGAAATATTTACCCGAAGGCAGCCAATGGATCAATTCCTCGCATGGGTTCTATGCTATCAGGACGGTTATCGAAGGCTACAAAATATTATTCCAGTTCCGCAACATCCAGCGTGAAAACAAATTCCTTGTCATCGAAATCAACAAGGGCATAGCCTTGTTCAGAAGAGTTGACGACTTCATGGATTACAACTACGAAAAGCTGGTTGCAGACCTGAAACGAACGCTGAGAGAAGTAAAAACCCTATATGCAATCACTGAAAAAGTAACGAAAGACATTGCCGCACTGCTTTCGCCCCTCACCATTCCCGCCGAACATGATGCCGCCACCATCACCTACAAACGTCTGACAAGACTCGTCGATTCCTTCACTTTCAGGATTGACCATAACAAAGACCTTTCAACACAGGAACAAATCATTGCCGATTTCATCAAATTCGTCGTTGAAAACGACAAATCATACAATTACGTCAGTTCGGCGTCACCAAGCACACCGCTTGCCGACCGCATTGAACTCAGAATGGAAGAAAGTGAAGAAATCGACGACTGCAAAGTCTACTCTATAAGTTCTATGGTCGACGACCATATCAGAGACTACTGTCAGAACAACAAGAGCAAGACCGCGAAATTCAATGAAACTTTTAAAAAACTCGTTTCAGAATTCGGAGAAGATAAAATCTTTCGTAGAAAAGACAAGTTCGGTCAACGCATCAGCATAAAATGTCTTCCCATCACATTCGACATGAAAATTTCAGGTGAAGTGCTCTGCTTTTATACAGCTACCGACATATTTCCTATGTCGTGTCACACACTCTCCCCCGACAAAATCTGTGACCTCATAAAGGAACTTCAGAGTTTTTATCCGTCATACGAAAAAAAATGGTCGGAAGCCTATGAATTAGCTGCGAAAAACCAGAAACTTAAAAAAATGAACCAGGTTGCCTTTACAGA
>CALGBV010000272.1 GCA_937884015.1 uncultured Bacteroidales bacterium | reverse complement strand
CTTCCTTGCTCTGGTAGTCCACGGTGATGTATGCGTTTTTCTGGAAGAAACGGGCCCGGCGCATCTTCTTGATGGAAACACGGCTGGCGGTCAGGTTGGCCGTGCAGCCGTTTTCAAATTCGATGCGCGCGTTGGTGATGTCAGGCGTCGGGCTCACAATGCTTACGCCGCTGGCGCTGACATGGGCGACCGGCGACTTCACAATCGAAAGCAAAATATCGAGGTCGTGAACCATAAGGTCAAGAACCACAGGCACATCCGTTCCACGCGGATTAAACATGGCCAAGCGGTGAGCCTCAATAAACAAAGGCGATTTGATGAAAGGCTCGGCGGCGATGAAAGCCGGATTGAAACGCTCGACATGGCCCACCTGCACCTTCACCTTGGCTTCATCAGCCAGCTTGATGAGTACATTCGCCTCATCGGGCGTGGCAACAATCGGCTTCTCAATGAAAACGTGTTTTGAGTGTTGCAGCGCCTTTGACGCACAGGCAAAATGTTGAATGGTAGGCGTAACGATGTCAACGACATCGACTGCATCTATCAGTGAATCAACGGAATCAAAGCATTTAACGCCCATTTCCATTTCCACTGCTTTTGCCGTTTCCTCCATCGGATCGAAGAAACCGACCAAATCGTATTGTTCAATTTGTTTGATGCAATTGATGTGAATCTTGCCCAAATGACCAGCACCTAAAACGCCAATTTTCAACATAATTAAAAAATTTGGGCAAAAATAGTTCTTTTATCGTTTGGTTTGACGTATTTTCGCACCGCAAAACAAGAAAATGAGCAGCAATTTTGAAGATACTTACCGTCACAAGGGAATGCGAAAGCAACTTGTTGATTTATTGCGCACAAAAGGCATTACCGATGAAAACGTGCTAAACGCCATCAACGAAGTGCCGCGCCATGTTTTCCTCGATTCCTCTTTCGTCGAACTCGCCTATCAGGACATTGCCTTCCCTATCGGCTCGGGTCAGACCATTTCGCAGCCGCACACCGTGGCTTTCCAGAGCCAGCTTCTGGAACTCACGCCCGGCATGAAAGTCCTTGAAATAGGCACAGGTTCGGGGTATCAAGCCTGCGTATTGGCAGCGATGGGCGCAAAGGTTTTCAGCATCGAACGGCAGAAGAACCTCTTTTTCAAAACAAGCGAGTTTTTGAAAAATTTCCCTTACCGCATCAAGGCTTTTTTCGGTGACGGATTTGAAGGCTATCCAAGCTACGCACCTTTCGACCGCATCATCATTACGGCAGGCGCACCCGAAATACCTCAAAAACTCGTCGAACAACTCAAGCCCAACGGCATGATGGTCATCCCGATTGACGATGAAAACGGCAACGGACAGAAAATGCTGCGCATCACGAAAATGGCCGATGGCAATCTGAAACAGGAAGAATTCGGCGATTTCAGGTTTGTGCCCATGCTGAAAGGGAAGGGAAAAGATTGATTGAAAAAGCAAAAAAGAGGCACTTACGCACCTCTTTTACATTGCTTTATCACATTTGTTGGAGCAATCACTCTACATCACGCACTAAGCGGACTGAGAGCCCCTGATTGTCGGGATAGGAATTGCCGCAATAAAGGATTCCATTTTTGAAGTAGATGCCATACGCAAGGCTGCTGGCATTAGGCGTAGACAGCCAATACTTGCCGAAATAGCCCGCATTACGAACCAAAGTGCGCATGCGATCGCCCGCGTTGGGAAGGAAAGCGCAACCTTCGGGAATAGATGAAAGACCCTCAACGCTTCCATCATAGCCGTCAGGGAAAATAATAAGGCCATCGACATCGTTGACAGTAGCCATGATGCAAGTGTGCCCATAACCACTTTCTCCATTCACCCTTCTTAAATTGATAAGGAAGTTCCATTCGTCATTGCTGAGCGTGCGCCACCCCGTCTGTCCGTTGACGGCAAAGTCAGCCTTGTTCGTAAAGAAAATGTCGTTTTCGCTGCCTGTTATAGTTCCTAATGTCGAAATCGCCATATTCTTATCAGCACTCCACATGAAATGGGAAATGTGATTTTCGTTCCATGATTTCGCAAAATCATACTGGTTTTCTTCGAAATTGAAATCACTGCCGTCATAATACAGGTTGCCCCTCGAGAAGTTGATTTTAGCATCATTTTCGTTAATTGTAAATACGCCAAAAAGTGCATCATCCTGAACAACGCCAGGAACCACGCCGCCTTCATTGCCAGCGTTAGTGTTTTCGTCTTTCTTACACGAAACCATTGCGAGTGCCGAAAAGGCAAGCATCGCAATCAGCAAAATGTTTTTCTTCATTGTTGATTTAGAATTTTAGTTTTTATCTTATTAAATATCAGTATTATATTCACCACATCATTACTTTAGGATTCCTTTCAGGATTTCTTCCGTAATTTTTCGTGTTGCAGTGGAAGTGGCCGTTTGAGCGGCTTTCTTGGCGGCCTTGCCTAACACCGATTCTTCGCTTTTTTTCGATGATTTTGACTTTGTGGTTTTCTTCGAGCCGCCAATGCTCTTGGCCACCTGTGTCCCGATGCTGCGCGCGAAACTCGAAGCGGCAGCGCCTATCATCGTGCCCAAAATGGTGCGCTTGATGCCTTTGCTCTTCTTCTCGCTCTTTTCCTTTTCCTTGGCAGCCTTGGCTTCTTCTTTCTCCTTGGCTTTCAATGCTTTTTCTTCTTCGATGGCCTGCAATTCCTGCTGCTTGGCCTCTTCCAATTGCTGATTCACCTCGGTCAGCACCTCGTAGGCACTTTCACGGTCGACGTAATTCAGGTATTCCTTGATATTGTCAGGAGCAGCATTCTGAATGTCAAGTCTTTGACCAGCGGTAATGGCACCAATCTGGCTCAAAGGGAAGAGAATCTTAGCACGTTCAACGACGGCTGGAGAACCTTTTTCATCCAAGAAGGAAACGAGGGCCTCGCCCGTGGCCAAATCCATGATGGCATCTTCGGTCTTGAAGGCCGGATTGACGC